>CAZNDJ010000002.1:37027-102067 GCA_964571705.1 uncultured Chitinophagaceae bacterium | reverse complement strand
AACCTCCTCCAGCACAGCCGCGAGGTGGCCAATCTCTGCGCCACTATGGCTGCCGAGCTGGGCCTCAACCCTAAGCTGGCCAAGCGCGCAGGCCTCCTGCACGATATAGGCAAGGTGCCTGATGAAGAATCCGAACTGTCTCACGCACTCCTCGGCGCCAAGCTCTGCGAAAAGTATGGCGAGCACGCGGCAGTAGTGAATGCAGTAGGTGCGCACCACGATGAGATGGAGATGAAATACGTGATCTCCCCTATCGTACAGGCTTGTGACGCGATATCCGGTGCACGCCCTGGCGCACGCCGCGAGATCATGGAAGGCTACCTGCAGCGTATCAAGGATCTGGAGAACCTCGCACAAGGTTTTGATGGTGTAGAGAAAGCATATGCTATACAGGCAGGCCGTGAGCTGCGTGTGATAGTAGAGGCTGACAAGGTAGATGACAAGAACTCTGAGGAGATATCATTTGCTATCGCTCAGAAGATCGAAAAGGAAATGGTCTATCCGGGCCAGGTGAAAGTCACTGTGATCCGTGAAAAGCGCAGCGTGAACGTAGCCAAGTAAGAAAAAGGTTTATTAATTGATAAAAGCGTCAGGAAGAACACCTGGCGCTTTTTTTATTTTCCCATGGCAGTAAAGCGCCAACTCACAACTAAATATTCATGCAGTATATTCATATCATGAAGAATTACTCAAAAGTATATGCACTGGCTGCAGCTACGGTACTTTGCCTCACAGTGCAGGCTCAATCAGATTCTGCGGTATTGGCAGGTTTTTTCAAACAGGCACTGTTGCAAAATAAAGCATACAATGACCTGCATGACCTTTGTAAAAATGCCGGTGCGCGGCTCAGTGGCTCTGAGGGTGCGGCAAAGGCTGTAGGAATCGTACAGAGACAACTGAAAAATGCGGGAGCCGACTCCATCTGGCTGCAGAGCGTGATGGTACCCCACTGGATCAGGGGTGCGAAAGAAAAAGCATGGTACACATCCACGGCCACTAGCCGTGACCTGCAAAAAGTGGATGTTTGTGCCCTGGGAGGGTCAATACCGACTGCTAAAGAAGGCATCGCCGGAGAGATGATAGAAGTACACGGACTGGGACAACTGGCAAAGATGGACCCGGCTGCGATCAAAGGAAAAATTGTTTTCTATAACGGAGCATTCGATCAGACTGAAAGGGAAACTTTTGAAGCATATAGCAAGGCTGTAGAGCAGCGATGGGGCGGAGCGATGGAGGCAGCGCGGTATGGTGCCTCTGCTGTAGTAGTGCGCTCTATGTCTCAGCATACTGATGATTGGCCACATACAGGCTCTATGGGCTATGCCGATTCTATAACTAAGATCCCTGCTGTAGCTATCAGCACTGCAGGAGCAGAAAAACTCAGCCAGGCACTCAAAGAAAATCCCAACCTCAAATTCAGCTTTCAAACATCATGTCAAACCCTACCTGATGTCAGCTCATACAACGTAATAGGAGAAATAAAAGGCTCCGAACATCCAGAGGAAGTGATAGTCATAGGCGGGCATCTGGACTCGTGGGACCTGGCGGAGGGTGCGCAGGATGACGGAGCAGGTATAGTACAGGCGATAGAAGTACTGCGCCTGTACAAGGCTTCTGGTCTAAAGCCTAAGCGTACTATACGTATGGTAGCATTTATGAATGAAGAGAATGGCCTGCGTGGAGGTAATGAGTATGCAGCATGGATAAAAAAGACCAAAGAAAAACATATCGCTGCGATAGAATCAGATGCAGGTGGATTCACACCGAGAGGCTTCAGCCTGGAGGTGAGTCCTTTCCTCCGTGCTCAGATGCAGGCAAAATGGAAGTCACTATTAGACAAGTTTGAGATAGGTGATCTGGATAATGAGGGTGCTGGAGCAGATGTATCGCCACTCAAAGATATATGCCCGCTCCTTGCGGAGTTACATCCTGATTCACAGCGCTATTTTGACTTTCACCATAGTGCACGTGATACATGGGAAAATGTAAATGACCGGGAGCTGGAAATGGGTGCTGCGGCTATGGCTTCATTGGTTTACCTATTGGACCGATATGGCTTGAATCCATAGCTTCATGATCGTAATCAATAGATTACAAGAGCCGGGTCAGTATCTTTTTCTGCAGCCTTGCGTAAAACTATCTCAGAAAAGATCCAGCTGCATTTCCTTGAGCTGAAATGACCTCCTATGCAGGGGGCACATACCATGCTCCCGGATAGCAGTACGGTGAGATTCTGTAGCATAACCTTTATTGCTACGCCAGCCATAGTGTGGGTACGCGTCATGCATCTGCTGCATGTATTCGTCGCGATATGTTTTGGCCAGGATAGAGGCGGCTGCTATACTATAATACAGGCTATCGCCTTTGATGATCGTTTTGTGAGGAGTATCGCCGTAAGGCTTAAAATAATTACCATCTACTATGATAAACCCAAAACCCTTATTGAGTTTATCCAGTGACTGGTGCATGGCCGATATAGAGGCCTGAAGAATATTGATCTCATCGATCCGGACATTGTCTACCGCTGTCACAGCATAGGCTATTGCTTTCCGCTCGATATATTTACGCAGATCCATACGGGTGGCCTCGTCCAGCTGTTTGGAGTCTGTCAACACTTTGTGCCGAAAATCCAGTGGTAGCACGACTGCTGCCGCATATACCGGACCCGCCAGGCATCCCCTGCCTGCCTCGTCACATCCCGCCTCGGGGTGATCAGTCTGGTAATATGACTTGAGCTTTGCGATGCTCAAGTATATCACTTATTGCCCAAAAAGACTTTGTGTTTGCAAAGATTTTTAGTGGATAGTGAAGCTATTGTCCTCCCTATACGTATACTATAGATACCTCCAAAAGATCAGGATATGCACGTCGCAAAAAATGCTGATAGTCACTCCCTTAAACGACTATACAACATTAAAGGCGTAACAAAAGAATCCTTGTATCGTACAAGGTACTATATAACCCGTCGTCAAATGAAAAATTATTACGAAGAAAAAGGTCCAAAATTAACAGCTATCCGCACCTGCCTGATAGCTTTTTTGGTGGCACTGTGCAGCCTGTACACTACCAGTACCCAGGCGCAATGCACTGGATGTGCCAGTACTACCAGTACCAATTCAAATATCACCGTGCCAGCAGGTCAGACTTATTGTTTGACCTTTAATGGCTCCTATACCAGGACCATAACACTGAACACGGGTAGTACTATTTGTATTTCCTCCGTGACTAACTGGAGTGGTGCTACGCTGACTTTCAGCGGCGCATCTGGTACTATCATCAGCAACGGTACATCCAGCAAGAATTTCACTCTATCCAGCGGTTATACATTTAATAACATCGGTACCTATAGTGGCACGCTCACCCAAAGTGCCGGAAGTACAGTAACTAACTCCGGATCGTGGTCAGGCACCCTAACTCAAAACGGTGGCACTTTTACAAACAATAGCGGTGGTACACTCAGTGCCACTTCTACTATTAAAGGAGCATTGATCAATAATGGAAGCATCACTAATGCGGTCATACTTAATGCCGCAGCAGCAGACTTTGACAACTATGGTACACTGACCGGTGCGCTCACTCTTACTAATGGTGCCATTACAAATTATAGCGGCGGATCTATAACTCCTACCGGTGCATCGACCATATCTGCAGGAACTTTCACTAACAATGCTGGTGGTTCAGTCACTTTAAATGCTACAACTGTAGCCAGCGGTGCGACACTCACAAACAATGGAAGCCTGACAGCTGCATCTATCACCAATGCAGGAACAGTAAATCTGACCGGCACGTCACAAACTGTGACAGGCAACGTCTCTAATACAAACACAATTACTTTCAGTGGTACCCTGACCATTAGTGGTACCTATAGTGATGCGACAGCTGTAGGACCGACTATCAAGGCTGTAGGATCCGGCAGCCAGTGTAATCTATTGTCTATAACTACTATCACTAATGGTTTGAACATTGGTACCTTCGATGGCAATAACGTAGGCCTGACACTTACCAGCGCCGTGCCGACCAATTCGCTAAGGATGGTAAACGGCGCTTCTGCTACACCGACGGCGCCAGCTGCACCGACCGCATTTTCTGCTTCTGCCAGTGCACTGACTATCTCCGGGGGATATTCAGTTTCTTCATCTACTACGGGCAGCATCGTGCTGCGCTATATAGGTGCATCGGCTACCAGTGATGTACCATCCAATAATGTAGCCTACTCCGTAGGCAGCACTGTAGGTAGCAGCACTGTAGTAGCTGTGACAGCTGGCGGTTTGCTGGTGCCTACGAGCAGGACATTCAGTGATAATGTACCGGCGAGTGCCTGCGGCCAGACCGTTTATTACAGAGTATTCAGCTACAACGGTACTCAGCCTTGTGAAGTATTCAGCGCTTCACCTCTGACTGGCAGTGTCGCTATGACTATACCTACAGCCAGCATCTCTGCCGGTGGACCTACTACTTTTTGCCAAGGCAATAGCGTAACTCTCAATGCAGGCGGCGGAAGCAGCTACCTGTGGAGTACAGGTGCATCTACTGCATCTATCACAGCATCTACTGCGGGCACTTATACAGTGACCGCCACTGCTGCTAACGGATGTACTGCAGCATCTTCCGGCCAAACGGTGACCGTGAATACTGCTGGTACTATCACTCCATATGTGAAAATAAATGGTGGTGCTCTGAGCAATAATGCCAGCCCATCACTCTGCCCTGGAAATTCCCTGGAATTTGCGCCACAACCTGCCAGCGGGACGTGGAGCTACACCGGTCCGGGAGGATTTACTGCTTTCACCAGAGATACGCTACTGACCAATATGCAGCCAGCTAATTCAGGCAGCTACATCGCTACATATACTAATGCCGTAAATGGTTGCAGCACTACTCAACCTTATAACGTAACAGTAAATCCATCTCCGACGCCGACGGTGAATAGTCCTACTATCTGCCGCGGTCAGACAGCCACACTCACAGCTACCGGAGGCGCTTCTTACAGCTGGACCACTGGCCAAAGTACCAATCCGATCACTGCGTCGCCGATCAATAGCACTATATATGGCGTGACGGCTACCAGCGCCGCAGGCTGTACTGCTACAGCTACGGGTACAGTTTGGGTCAACGCGACGCCTGCTGCTGCTATTACTGCATCGGGAGCTACTACATTCTGCGCTCCTGGCAGTGTGACCTTGACAGCCTCAGGTGGCGGCACCTACCTGTGGAGCACCGGTGCTACTACCAGCGCTATCACTGCGAGCACCTCGGGCACCTATACAGTAACAGTAACAACTCCAGCTACCGGATGTACAGCTACTGCGACCCAGATAGTGACAGTGAATCCACTGCCGGTAGCCGCAGCTACGAGCGCAGTGAGCTGCTCTCATGCATCTACTACTATCACAGCCTCTGGCGGCGGTACATACCTCTGGAATACCGGGGCTACAACAGCAGGCCTGACCATAGCTAGTCCAGCCACTACTACTACATACACTGTGACCGTGACCAGCGCAGCTGGCTGCTCAGCATCTGCTAGTGGTACTATCACTACAGATAGTGCAACGGCATCAGTGACAAATCCGGCAGTATGTGAAGGTGCCACAGCTACAATGACTGCTACGGGTGGCGGTACCTATTTGTGGAGTACCGGCAGCACTACAGATACTATCCGTAGCCTGACTGCTGGTGTATTTTCCGTGACTGTGACCGACGCACTGGCATGTACAGCTACTGCGAGTGGTATCATTACTGTAAATCCTCTGCCTACGCCATCTGTAAATGACACTGCGATATGTGCAGGCAAAACAGCTATGCTGACTGCCACCGGGGGGTCTATATATGTATGGAGCACAGGAGCTACTACCACCAGCATCACTACTACTGTAGCGGGGACATATAGTGTGACCGCTACTAATATGGGTAGCTGCACTGCAACTGCGAGTGGTACCGTAACCATAGCCGCCAATCCGGTAGCTACTGTCAATAACGGTGTCATCTGCTCCGGCACACCGGCGACACTGACTGCGACAGGAGGTGGAACCTATGCATGGAGCACTGGAGCTACTACTACTAGTATATCCACTAGCAGTACAGGCAGCTATACTGTGACCGTGACTAATGCAGCAACATGTACTGCTACTGCCACATCTACTGTCACCGCATCTACATATCCTACGGCCTCTGTCAATAGTACCTCTATATGTGCAGGCGGCTCCGCTACACTGACTGCCAGTGGTGGTGCTTCATATCTCTGGAGTACTGGTGCGACTACAGCGAGCATCACGGTATCCCCGGCCAGTACTACTACCTATACTGTGACAGTGAGCAATGCAGCTGGCTGTACTGCCAGCGCTACCAGCACCGTGACAGTAAATGCCCTGCCTGTCGCAACTGCAACAGGAGGACCTATCTGCTCCGGAACAGCTGCCGTACTCACAGCCTCAGGAGGCACGAGCTATGCCTGGAGCAATGGTGCAACCACAGCGAGTACAGCTGTAACACTGGCGGGCACATATAGGGTGACGGTGACAAATGCATCAGGATGTACTGCTACTGCCAGTGCAGTAGCTACGGCTGCTGTAAGACCCACTGTGACAGTGACAGGAGGATCTGCTTGCAAAAATGTCAATATAACTATCACTGCTACAGGTGGCGGCACATACCTCTGGAACACAGGTTCCACGGCCAGCAGCTTCACAGTAGCGCCTGCTGCTACCACCACATATACAGTGACTGTGACCAATGCATCAGGATGTACTGCTGCGGCCAGTGGTACCGCTACGGTTTGGGCACTCCCTACTGCAGCTCCATCATCTAACACACCTATCCTGCTCAATGGCACAATCAATCTGACCTCTAATGGCGCTGCCGGTACCACCCCGTACACATATTCATGGAGTGGTCCTTCAGCATATACATCTACCTCAGCGAATCCATCCATAGCATCTGCCACTCCGTCTAAGTCAGGTATATATTACCTGACGGTGACCGATGCACACTCATGTACTGTCACTGGCAATACTACTGTAGTGCTCAATTTTTCCTCACCTGGTGGAGTGACTAGCAACACAGCGCTCTGGCTCTATGGCGACAGTGTCATAGCATCAGGCTCCAATGTGACAGGATGGTGGGATGCCAGCCAACTCAATAACGACGTGACTGCGATAAATGGTACTGCTCCAACTCTTACATCCAGCGCAGTAAACTATCACCCGGCAGTAAACTTCAATGGCACCGGTGGCCTTTTGGGTGCATTTGGCACATCTATCACATCTACTGAAGCCACCGCTTTCAGCGTAATGAATGCCAGCACATCAGCAGCCAATGCATCAGGTATATTTTCCGTAGCAGCGGCTGCCACAGTAGACTCTCTGGCCAATAACAGCGCAGCTTTCTTCGCAAAAGGTGCTGGTGCACTCTACACTATCAGAAATAGCAGTGTTTTGGGCAAATATACCAACGCAAACGCTACCGGGCAGTACCATATGGCTACGTCCCTCTTTACTACTAACGCGTCGAACAGGGATTCATTCTTTGTAGAAGGGAAAGCCCAGACAACAGGTACATTTACGACCAGTGCATTTGCAGCCACACGATACAGCGTAGGAGAGAGAATGGGCACTGCCACCTATGGCAGGTACCTGACGGGCCAAATAGCAGAAGTAGCGCTCTTCAATCGTCAGCTGACCACAGCGGAAAAATACCAGGTAGAAAGCTATCTGGCACTTAAATACGGCTTTACACTCGATCAGACTTCTGCCAAGAACTATGTAGCCAGCAACGGTACTATATTCTGGAACGCTTCTTCTAATGGCAGCTACAAAAACAACATATTCGGAGTAGGTGTAGATAATGTATGTGCACTCTTCCAATACCAGTCTGTAAGCATCAATACGAACATTCTCTCCATAAATGGTGCTACAACTCTGCCATATTATTCTTTCCTAGTAGTAGCAGATAATGCCGGAGCTAATACAGTGAGCGCCGCTACAGGACTACCTAATAACATTAATGCAAAGATCGCTACTACATGGAGGGCGTCACAAACAGGTACCAGGGCTAGCATGAATTTTGTTTTCGACAGATCTTCTACAAGTTTTGGAAACTACGCTCCTATCGCATCTTCTATGACTGTCTACATGCTGATAGACTCTGATGCAAACGGCGTATATGAGACGTACAAATCAGGTACTCCTTCAGGTACTACCACTTCATTCAATGCAGACCTGAGGGACGGTGCTTTGTTTACATTCGGCTTTAAGGCTGATATAGACTATGGTGATGCATGGGGTGTACCTACTACTGTAACGAATAATGGGGCCGGCCATATGATCGTCTCTGGCGTATATCTGGGCTCCCAGATCGATGCAGAGCTGGATGGACAGCCATCTGTAAATGAACTCGGAGATGATACGATAGGTGTAGCCGATGAGGATGGAGTAAACTTTAACATTGGTGTTCCTACATCAGTGAATATCGTGACCATGGGTACCAATACTATCACAGTCACTGCGAGCACTGCAGGCTATCTGAATGCGTGGGCGGATTTTAACCAAAACAATGCATTTGACGGAGGCAGCGAGTATGCGATCAAGAATGTTGCTGTCACTGCCGGTGTAAATACGATCACTTTCAACGTATCTGACTCCGTAGAATATGGCCCTACCTCTATGAGGTTCCGTTTTGCCACCGGCAGCACAGATGTCACAGCAGCTACCGGCCTGGCCACCAATGGTGAGGTGGAAGACTATCAGATCTACGTTACTGCCCCTCTGGTTGCTGCATGTACTAACGGCTTCCAGAATCCAGGTTTCGAAATGGGTCCAGCTCCTAGTAGCTATATTATTACATCAGAGACCAATCTGCCTTACTGGCGTACCACCGCCCCTGATAAGATGGTAGAAGTATGGCAAACAGGATTCCTCAGTGTGCCAGCACATGGCGGCACCTATTTTGTCGAGCTTGAAGCCAACCTCTATGGTGCCCTCTATCAGGACGTTTATACTACACCAGGCACTAAGCTGAAGTGGAGCTTCTCTCACCGTGGCAGGTCTGGTGCAGATACTGCACAGCTACTCATAGGTCCACCACAGTCCCCTACCCTGCAAACTACTGTAATAGATGGTACAAGCGGCTGGGGTACATATAGTGGCTTTTACACAGTACCAGCTGGTCAGTATATTACCCGTCTCCAGTTTACAGCTGTAGGCTCCTATGGTGGCAATAACTCAATAGGCAACTTCCTCGATGATGTATCCGTAGGTAGCCTCTTTGACTATGGTGATGCGCCTGACACTTACAAGACGCTATATGCCAGCAATGGACCTTACCACTCGGTATCAGGTAGCCTTTACCTGGGCACTGGCGAAACCTGCGATGGTGATGGACAGCCAGCTACAGGTGCAGCAGTAGACGCGCTGGATGATGGTGTCACATTCCCGGCAGCATGTGCTAACTGCAATACCTATACAGTAAACATCAGCGCGTACAATAATTCAGGACAGTACGCTACCATAGCTGGCTGGATAGACTTCAATAAAAATGGAGTGTTTGATGCAGCTGAGCGTCAGTCAGTCAGGATACCATCCAGCGCCAGCACGCAGTCAGTGAGCCTGACTTTCACCGTTACATCATTTATTTCCACATCACCTACTACCTATGCGCGATTCCGCATAGCCAATGATAGCACAGAGGTAGCTAACTCCTACGGTCTGGCTACCAGCGGTGAGGTTGAGGATTATCAGATATCATGCGTAGGCATGCCATATGCTATCCCTACAGTATCGAATCCGATATGTGCACGCGGACCAATGACTCTCAGCGCTTCCGGTAGTGCACCTGCATACTCATGGACTGGACCTAATGGTTTCACCAGTACCACTCAGAATCCATCCATGACCAGCATAGCCATTACAGATTCCGGATACTATAGGGTCTACGCTGTATATGCCAACGGCTGCGCCGTAGACTCTGCTGTACATGTGGTAGTATCAAACTGCTTTGTAAATCTTAGTGGCAAAATGCTGGATGATGCAAACGGTAATGGACTAAAGGATGGAGTAGAAATCACCAGTAACCGCGGACAGGTGCTGTATGCAGTACTTTCAAGCAGTGCCAATTCAGTATTGGCATCCAGCGTGGTAGCTGCTGACGGTTCGTTCTCATTCGCCACTGTGCCGGCATATACCTCGAGCATGAAGATCACGCCAAGCACCAGCAATCCATCTATAGGTGCGGCTACACCAGCCAGTACATGGCCTACAAACTGGGTAGGCACCAAATCTCAATACGGATCTAATAACAACTCCGGATCAGGAGTATATACTACACCTAGCCAACTACCTGTAGGAGTGAGTGTGACAAATGTAACGAATGTGTACCTAGGCTATGACCAGCTGCCTACATCAGTACCTAAGACTTATACTATTCCTAAGCCTGCTCACTACGCTGTGAAAACTATCACAGCAGGAAATGGCCTCGGTATGTTCTCCGGCTCTGATCCTGAAGATGGCGCATTCGTAGCTGGCAGTAAATTTACGATCACCAGCCTGTCTGGCCTGAACGGTAATAAACTCTTCTACGATGCTAACGGTGACGGTACCCTGCAGGTATATGAAGAGATAACAGGATACACTGTGATCACTAACGTAGACCCTACCAAGTTCATGATCAAATTCAGCGGCAATGGTACACAGGCACTGACCTTTAACTATGCTACTACCGATGCTGCTAACAAGGTAGACCCTGCTCCTACCACCTATACAATACAGTGGAGTGGCGCACTGCCAGTGAAACTCATCTCTTTCACTGGTGATAAATATGAGGGCTCCAAGTCACTGCTCAGGTGGTCTACAGCATCAGAGATAAATAATGACCACTTTGATGTAGAGCGGTCAGCTGATGGCAATACCTGGGACAAAATAGGTGAAGTGAAAGGTAATGGCACTACTAACGAAGAGCAAAACTACATCCTCACGGATAGCAGGCCACTAGCTGGCACTAACTACTACCGCCTCAAGCAAGTGGATGTAGATGGGAAATATGAATACTCAAGCATAGTAGTAGTCGATTTTGACAATGTCTCAGATGGCCAGGTCAATACTACCATCATGCAGGTATATCCTAATCCACTGGCATCGGGCCGTGCACTCAATATCGCTCTGAGGGAGTCAAATGAAAACATCAAGCAGGTAGTGATCACCAACCAGATGGGTCAGGTAGTTTACACCACTGATATGCAGGATCAGATGCAGGAGTACATGGTACAGGGTCTCGACCTCGCTGCCGGTATCTATATCGTGAATGTGGTATCAGAGTCTAACGCCACCTTCTCAGGCAAGATAATAGTGACTAAGTAGTCTGAAAGATAAACGGGTTTTTTTCTTAAAACAGCGCGAGGTGAATACCTGCGCTGTTTTTGTTTTAGAGTGACTTTAAGCCGTCTTTTCGCTCAGCTCCAGCCAGCGCATTTCCTTGGACTCCAGCTGGCCGGTCACATCCGCTATGCGCGCGAGTACTTTTTGTAGTTCCTCATAGGGCAGTGATCCTGATGCTATTTTGTCATTCAGCTCGTCGCGCTCTTTGGTCAGTGCTGGTAGTTCTTTTTCCAATGTCTCAAACTCTAGTTTCTCCTTATAGGACATCTTCTTTGGAGCAGCCGCAGTTTCGGTTTTGGCCACCGGCTTTTCCTCTTTTTCTTCCGGCTCAGCCTGTAGCAGAGATGATTTAGCCTCCTGGCTGAATGTACCCGTCTTTTTCTCTTGATCTTTGTAGAAACGATACAAGGTATAGTTACCTGGGAAGTCGCGTATCACGCCCTTGCCCTCAAAAACAAACAGGTGGTCTACCAGTTTATCCATAAAGTACCTGTCGTGAGATACGATGATCACGCAGCCCTGATAGGAGAGTAGGAAATCCTCCAATACCTGGAGGGTGATCAGGTCCAGGTCATTCGTAGGCTCATCCAGTATCAGGAAGTTTGGATTAGTGAAGAGGATGGCCAATAGCTGCAGGCGCTTCTTCTCTCCACCGCTCAACTTTGATATAAATGTAAACTGCTGCTCCGGCGTAAACTGGAAAAGCTCCAGAAACTTGGTAGCAGAAACCTTATCGCCATTGGCCAGCGGGAAGTGCTCGGCGATGTCCTTTACATATTCTATTACTCGCTTGTCTTCCTTCCACTGCAGGCCCTTCTGGTCAAAGTAGCCAAATACGATCGTGTCGCCCACATTGATCTTGCCTGTGTCCGGCTTTTCCAGGCCCAACAGTATATTCAGGAAAGTTGTTTTACCTACACCATTTTCGCCGATGATACCTATACGGTCACCTTTCTTGAATGTATAGTCAAAGCCATTCAGGATCTTCTTTTCACCATAGGCTTTATACACCTTTTTTAGCTCCAGTATTTTGCCGCCCAGGCGGGACATTTTTACATTGAGCAGTAGCTCCTGCTCTTTGGTCTTGCCTGCAGCCTTGGTCTGGAGTTCGTAGAAGGCATCTATACGTGATTTGGATTTAGTAGTGCGGGCCTTCGGTTGCTTGCGCATCCAGTCCAGCTCTTTGCGCATCAGGTTGCGCGCCTTGTCTACACTGGCACTCTCAGTGGCCTCGCGCTCCGCCTTTTTTTCCAGAAAGTACTCGTAATCTCCCGTATAGGTATAGAGCTCACCCGGGGTCAACTCCATGATCTCATTGCACACAGAGTCGAGAAAGTAGCGGTCGTGTGTGACCAGCAGCAGCGTCATCTTTGAGTCTGCAAGAAAGTTTTCCAGCCACTCTATCATGTCAAAGTCAAGGTGGTTAGTCGGTTCGTCCATGATCAGCAGCTTGCGACTTGCGTCAAACTCTACATCTATCAGCGTCTTGGCCAGTGCCAGGCGCTTTTTCTGACCACCGGAGAGCTGCCCTGCCTTATTGGTCAGCGTGCCGATCTTGAGGCGGCCTAGTATCTGGTGTACCTTGCTCTCAAAGTCCCAGGCATTCAGCTCATCCATCTTACCCATCGCTTCCGTCAGCTTATCTGCATCTGGGTTTTCATCCTCCATCAGCGCTTCATATTCTTTCACCGCATCTATCATCGGATGCTTATGGTCAAAGATGTTTTCTACCACTGTCTTGGTCGGGTCAAACACTGGCTCCTGATCCAAAAAGCACACCTTCACATCTTTATGCACCCATACCTTGCCAGCCTCGGCAGTATCCCTGCCAGATATGATATTGAGCATGGTACTTTTGCCGGCACCGTTTTTGGCTATGAGGCCTACTTTATCCCCCTCGGAGATATTCAGCGTGATATTGGAAAAGATCGGCTTGGCGCCAAAAGATTTAGAGAGGCCCTCTACAGATAGATAGTGCATAGTGGCCGCAATAATACGAAAAAGCCAAGGGACAGCCTTAGAAGCTTCTGTGCTCACCCACCCAGCCGCGGATATAATCAGCTATCTCACTGGTAGGAGTACCCGGGGGGAAGAGCTCTCCGCAGCCCTGGTCTTTGAGCTGCGCCATGTCATCTCCGGGTATGATGCCACCACCGGTCAGCAGTACATCATCCATGCCTTTCTCCTTCATGAGGGACAGTACCTTTGGGAATACCGTATTGTGTGCACCGGACAGGATGCTGATGCCTATAGCGTCTACGTCCTCCTGCAGGGCGGCATTGACCACCATCTCCGGGGTCTGGCGTAGGCCGGTATAGATCACCTCCATACCTGCATCGCGCAGGGCTGAGGCTATCACCTTTGCGCCGCGGTCATGGCCATCCAGGCCTACTTTGGCTACCAGTACTCTGACAGGACGTGACATATATTATCGTTTAGCAGAAATAAAAAAGCATACAGCCGGGAGGCTGTATGCTGGTATCGTTTTGTTTGACTTAGAAATCATCGTCGAATCCTCCGCCACCGCCGAAGTCATCATACTCCTCCTCTTCCTGAAAGTCATCGAAGTCGTCATCTTCGTCTTCGTCCCTCTTGCGGCCTTTGCTGCCCTTAGACTTATTGTCTATCAGGTCTTCAAACTCCTCGAGGTCCAGATCGCGGATGTCATCTTCTGATGGCTCGCTCTCGTCTGTCTCAAACTCTGCCTCAGAGGCATCCAGGTCCTCGTCCTCTTCATCTTCCAGATCTTCTTCGTCGTCATCATCGCTCCTCCCTTTCTTTTTGGAGTTGAGATCGAGGTCGTCCTCTTCTTCGCGTTTCTTGCGTGGCATATGACTTAGTTTATGGTTTTTAATTTTTGGCTTACTGACGGCAAATAAATAAAGAGTGTTTTAAATGCGCCAAGATTTTTTTGAAAATATTTTAGCGCCTATTCTCTATAAAATTAGCGTACTGATTCAAAATAATCAAAAGATTTTTTAAGGCGCTCCGCAGTGCCGTTTGTTCCTAGAAATTTTGCCATGTCGACCACCGGTGGCCCCTGCAGCACACCAGCCAGCGCTACACGCAGTACCGGCATGATCTCACCCGTCTTGAGCCCTGTGAAGGCGATGAATTCATTCATCATCGCATCAGCCTCCAGCGCAGACAGGTCCTTGCCGGCTACATATTCATCCCACTTTACTTTGATCTCAGACTTCCATTTTTTCTTGATGGTCTCATCGTCATAGTACTGGATGTCCTTGTAGAGGTACACACCTATAGATATGATGTCATTGATAAAGGTCGCGCGCTCTTTGATCAGGCCGCAGTATTCGGCCAGTTTGCTATCGCCCAGTGTGAATCCTGCTGCCTCCATATCTTTTTTGACTGCATCTGCCAGCTCTACATTAGACCTGGCTTTGAGGTATTGCTGGTTAAACCACTTTGCTTTTTCATAATCGAACCTCGCACCGGCTTTATGCACCTTTTCGAGGGAGAATAGTTCTACCATTTCATCCAGCGTCATTATTTCCTTGTCACCACCCGGATGCCATCCGATCAGCGCCAGGAAATTGATAAATGCATCCGGGAAGAAACCTGTTTCCTTGTAGCCTACATTTAGCTCTGGTGCACCGGTTTCCTTATTAATCGTAGTCCATGATAGAGGAAACGATGGGAAGCCAAGTTTATCAGCATAGCGCTTGCTTAGTTTGCCCTTGCCATCCGGATTGAGTATCAGTGGCAGGTGCGCATACTGCGGCATGGTAGACTCCCAGCCCAGCGCGCGGAAGCACAGCACGTGCAGCGGGGCAGATGGCAGCCACTCCTCGCCGCGTATGGCGTGAGATATTTCCATCAGCGTATCATCTACTACGTGCGCGAGGTGGTAGGTAGGCATGCCGTCGTTCTTTAGCAGCACCTTGTCATCCAGCTGAGACGTATTGAACGTGACCCAGCCGCGTATCAGGTCGTGAAACTTCACATCATCATTGCGTGGCATTTTGAAGCGTACTACATATTTATCTCCGCGCTCCATGCGTGTCTTTACCTCGTCCGCAGAGAGTGAAGTGGAGTTTTTCAGGTACTGACGCGTCACGGCGTTGTATTGCGGAGAGGGTACGCCCTGCGCTGTCATATCTTCGCGCCATTTGTCCAGCTCTTCCTCTGTGTCAAAGGCATAGTATGCATGACCCGACTCTACCAGCCGCTCTGCATACTGGCGGTACATAGGCTTGCGCTCACTCTGGCGGTAGGGCGCATGTGCACCATCGCCAAATCCGATACCTTCATTAGGCTCTATACCACACCACTTCAGGGCGTTGATGATATACTCCTCGGCGCCCTCTACGAATCTGTTCTGGTCCGTATCCTCTATACGCAGGATGAAATCGCCGCCATGTTTTTTAGCCAGCAGATAATTGAATAATGCTGTCCGCACTCCGCCTATATGCAGGCCACCGGTGGGAGATGGGGCAAAACGCACCCTGACTCTTCTTTCACTCATAATGCCCGAAAAATAGCAGAAATAATGCAATTTGATGTCGCAGGCAACGTTTCACTGATAGATTGCGTTATTTCATATAATACCAGACTGTCAGGAAAATAAACAGGAAAGATGCCGTTTAAAGCTTTATTTGTAACCCCAATGTTCAACCTTACCCCTTTTTGTGGGGTCTATGGTGAAATATTATAGATAAACCCGGCTGATGTTTGATAATCTGTCTATCGTAAAAACCCCCAGAGCTGCCCGCCGGCTGCTCCCATCGGCTCTCTGGAAGGTACGTACACGTGAGAAGAAGCTCTACCTGACATTTGATGACGGGCCTATAGCAGACGTGACACCTGCAGTGCTCGATATACTCCGCCGGTACGATGCCAAAGCCTCTTTTTTTGTGATAGGCAAAAACGTAGCTGCAAATCCGGACATCTACTACCGCATCCTCTCCGAAGGGCATAAGATAGGCAACCATACCTTTGACCACCTGAATGGATGGCAGGTGCAAAATGAACTCTACTATGAGAATGTGGCCCAATGCGCCAGCCAGCTGGAGGCTATGGGTACCCACGCAGTACCTGCAAGCGCTCATCATGACGAGGAGCCTGTAGAGGAACACCAGTATTTCCGGCCGCCCTACGGCAAGCTCACGATAGCACAATACAACAAACTCAAGAAGCGCTACAAGATAGTGATGTGGGATGTCCTCTCCTTTGATTTTGACCTCAGGATCACCAAAGAGCAGGTGCTGGATAATGTAGTAAAGAATGCCGTGCCGGGCTCCATTGTGGTCTTTCACGATAGCCTGAAGGCGATGGATAAAATGCTCTTTGCCCTCCCGCTCGTACTGGAGCATTACAGTCAGCTGGGCTATACGTTTGAAACTCTCCCTGATTGACGCTTTCTTTGCGCCATGGTTTTAGTAGATACGCATGCTCACATATATGGTGAGCAGTTTGATAGTGATATAGAGACAGTACTGCAACGCGCCTATCACAGTGGCATAGAGAAGATCTTCCTCCCGGCTATAGATCATGAGACGCATGATCGCCTCCTGCAGCTCTGCCAGCGCTCCACCGGCCGCCAGACCATATACCCCATGATGGGTGTGCACCCGTGCAGCATCAATGAAAACTACAAGCAGGAGCTCGCCACCGCGCTACAGTATCTGGACAATGGTACTAAATACTACGCCGTAGGTGAGATCGGCCTCGACTTCTACTGGGATGTCACGCATAAGGACCTCCAGTTTGAGGCCTTTGAGACGCAGATAGGCTGGGCTATAGAGAGAGGCCTGCCTATCGTGATACATTCACGCAAGTCTACCTATGATTGTATAGAGGTGCTGAAGAAATACAAGGGCAAAGTGAAAGGGATATTCCATTGCTTCAGCGGCTCCGTAGAGGAGGCGCGCGAGATCATCAAGCTGGATTTTATGCTCGGTGTAGGAGGTGTGGTCACCTACAAGAATGCCGGACTGAAAGAAGTGATAAAAGAGATAGGGCTCTCTCAGGTAGTGCTGGAGACCGATGCGCCGTACCTCACCCCGGTACCCTATCGTGGCAAGCGTAATGAGCCATCTTATATCCGCATCATAGCAGAGGAGGTAGCCGCTGTCACAGGCCTCAGTCTGGCGCAGGTAGCGGAGGCTACCACAGCCAATGCACTCAAAGTATTTCAGCTGTAATTTGCGAAAAGGCGTTATATTCGCCTTCCCATTTCCTAGAGAGGTGTCCGAGTGGTTGAAGGAGCACGCCTGGAAAGTGTGTATACGTGAAAGCGTATCGAGGGTTCGAATCCCTTCCTCTCTGCATTTTCTGCTAAAGCCCCGGTCAGGGGCTTTTCTGTTTCTGCCGCCGCAGCGCAGTTCACAGTTACACCGTTGAATAATAGAATATTATATCTTTGATATAGCCGGTATGTGCTGTCTTCACTTCGCCAGCGCCGTACTTGTTGCAATGATCATTTATCCATCTAATACATCTTTTACAAAATGAAGAAGACATTACTTAGCGTTATTGTTTTTACACTTTTTACTCTATCTGCATCTGCACAGATACCTAATGCCGGCTTTGAGACATGGGATAACTCGATGGGCTACAACTCTCCTGCAGGTTGGGATAATTCAAATGCGATGTCTGCGGCATCCTCAGTATATACCTGCGTGCAGGGCTCACCGGGCTATCAGGCAGACTCCTACATCAAACTCGTATCCAAGACTGTCAGCGGTATGGGCGTAGTGCCTGGCATAGCAGTGTCTGGCATGCTCGACATGACCAATATGTCTGCTCCTCAGGCCGTCTCCGGTTTCGCTTTTGCGCAGCGCCCGCAGCAGCTGGAGGGAGCCTGGCAGTATATGGCCTATGGCTCAGACCAGGGCTTTGTAGCCATACTCCTTACTAAATGGAATAGCGCAATGCAGATGAGGGACACTGTAGCGAGCGCCTACCACCTGCTGGCAGGCATGGAGATGAGCTGGGTTACCTTCTCTATACCACTGACATACCAGAGCCTGTCCTATCCTGACTCTGCCATCATCGTACTATCTGCCAGCGGCACCACTCCGGTCAATAACAGCTACCTCAGTGTAGATACGTTGACCTTCACTGGTGCTGTAGCTGGTGCCACAGGTGTGCAGGAGGCTTCTGCGGCAGAGAGTGCTATATCTGTACACCCTAATCCTGCCAGCTCACAGCTCTCGGTCAGCCTGCCTGCGGGCCAGCAGGTACAGGCGGTGCAGCTCACCGATCTCACTGGCCGCGTAGTCACATCTCTGGAGGACATCTCAGTCCGTGAATCTGTCACTATCAATACCTCAGGAATAGCCAGGGGCGCGTATATAGTCCAGTGCACCGGAGCAGGAATCAATGCCTCCCGCAAGGTGATCATAGAATAAGCTATCATGAAAAGGCTGGCAATAATCATCGCGGCGCTATGTGTGTATCATATAGCGCTCGCACAAAATGCGATCTTCCTGCCCGATACCATTTCGGGTAGTACAATAGGCCTCATCATCAGCCGGGATAGCGTCCAGTTTCTGCCCGGCAGGATCACGCAGACATACGGTGTCAATGGCTACCGCTATTTTGGCCCGACGCTGATCCTGCACAAAGGGCAGAATGTACACTTCACTGTGACCAATCACATGGGCGATACCACCACCGTACACTGGCATGGCCTGCACCTGGCGGCTATCAATGATGGTGGCCCTCATACGATGATCATGGACGGTATGGACTGGAGCCCCTCCTTCCCGGTCATGGACCGCGCTGCTATGTACTGGTACCACCCGCACCTAGACCACAAGACCGGCCTCCAGGCGCTACGTGGAGCCGCCGGTGTGATCATAGTCAGGGATAGTACCGAGCAGGCACTGAATCTGCCGCGCACCTACGGGGTAGATGACTTTCCCATAGTAGTACAGTCTCACGAGTTTGACTCGGTCAATCAGATCAACCCGCGCGCTATGAGTGACAGTATCCTGCTGGTGAATGGTACCATGGATCCCCTGGTAGCTCTGCCGGCACAGGTAGTACGCCTGCGCCTGCTCAATGCCTCTCAGGAGCGCACATTTAATTTTGGCCTGACCAATGATCACTTGTTTTACGTGATAGGTAGTGATGGCGGACTGCTGGGCGCACCTGTGAGTACCACGCGCGTATCAGTATCGCCGGGAGAGCGGGCAGAGGTACTCGTAGACCTCAGTACGATGGCCGGCCAGACACTCTACCTGCGTAGCTATGGATCAGAGCTGCCATCAGATGTCAGGGGCGGTCCGCCTATGAATATGGGCGGCATGAATACCATGTATAGCCCACTGGATGGCATAGATTTTAATATCCTGCAGATCCATGTGGGAGCGGCCACAGCATCACCTGTCACTACTATCCCATCTTCTCTCGTGCCTGTGCCACGGTATCAGACAGCGGCAGCAG
The DNA here is from genome assembly GCA_964571705.1 of uncultured Chitinophagaceae bacterium. Taxonomy (GTDB): domain Bacteria; phylum Bacteroidota; class Bacteroidia; order Chitinophagales; family LD1; genus UBA1941. The sequence continues at coordinate 82,292 of CAZNDJ010000002.1, read as the reverse complement.
ATATGACGCGCCGCATTACTTTCACTGCACAGAATATGATGGTGATGGATGGTCCGTTTTATTTCAATGGGCAGCTGTTTGACATGGAGCGCATAGACCACCGCATACCGCTCCATAATACTGAGATCTGGACCCTGCGCGATAGTACGATGGTGGCGCATCCTTTTCACCTGCACGGTGTACAGTTTCAGGTGCTGGACAGAGATGGTAATCCACCCTCAGCCAAGGAGGCAGGATGGAAAGATGTCGTCCTCGTACATAGCCTCGAGAATGTGCGCATCATGATGCAGTTCACTGACTTCCCGGATACGGTCACACCATATATGTACCACTGCCATATCCTCATGCATGAGGACGATGGTATGATGGGGCAGTATGTGATCACAGACGCTTCTACAGGCATAGCCGGGCCCGCGGCTGATGGGTGTAAGCTATATCCGGTCCCAGCTTCAGATGTAGCCTACATCACCTCGGACCGCAGTATCACAGCGGTGGAGGTACGTGATGCAATAGGGCAGACAGTAGAAGCTCCTATTCATCTCTCGCAGCAGGCGGCTAGTGTAGAGGTGGCTTCCCTTGCTGATGGTATCTACACCCTCGGGATCAAAAGTGGTGAGCAATCATCTTTCAGAAAACTCGTGATCAAACATTAAGGATAAAGACTACAAACTCTGCAAATGCCTTCTGTCAAAACAGGAGGCATTTGTTATTTGGGAAGCTTTACTTTTTCCACCGCTCCAGTTGCGGTATGCCTTTCGTGAAAAGGCCCGCCAGAAAGCCCGGGAAACCCATCTCCTTCAGCTTGCCTTTGGCAAACTCCTGCATCTGATCTGCCGTCCAGTCCGGCTGTTTGAATTGGCCATTTTCATAGCAGTAGGCACAGTACATGCCACTGATAGATCCATCAGCATTAGTGCCTCCGCCTCCCGGAGATTTTTTCATCGGCATGCCGCAGCTCTGGCAGTTTTTGTATGTCTTTTCCATTGCGATATTTTGGGGCAAAGAAATGTACCTTTACTGACAGCCCTATGGCCGCCGGTCAGGGTCAGGTAAAATTAATAAACCCCGCATAAGTGGACGGTCAGGATAAAATGGATAAGCGTTTTGCGTGGCAGCTGGCCGCTGTGTGCATGCTTACACTGATAGCTACGCTGCTTATCGTATCTCTTATGTCTGGTGGCGATAGTACGCCCATTGCTGCGCCCGCTACAGCCACAGCTGATGCAGCTGCTTGGCATGCACCTGATATTCATGGCGTAGATACTACGGCAGATGGCCGGCTCATCCTCTACGGGCGTGAGCTGATCGTACATACTGCTACCTATCTAGGTCCCCGCGGATCGGTACTACACCTCACTAACGGCATGAACTGCCAGAACTGCCACCTCGATGCCGGCACCCGGCTCTGGGGCAATAACTACAGCGCAGTGGCCGCCACCTATCCCAAATACCGGGAGCGCTCAGCTACCACCGAGACACTGGCCAAACGTATCAATGACTGCATGCTTCGTAGCCTGAATGGTACGCCACTCGACACCGCCTCCCGGGAGATGCTGGCTATGAAAGCCTATATCCTCTGGCTCGGCCAGGGCACCACGAGAGGCAGCAAAATAAAGGGCGCAGGTATAAGAGATCTGCCATATCTGGATAGAACTGCAGATCCAGCAGCTGGCAAGATGGTCTATACTGACAAATGCCAAAGCTGCCATAAGGAAGATGGGCAAGGCATAGTACAACCTGATGGACAGTCCTATCAATACCCTCCGCTCTGGGGCCAGCATAGTTTCAATGCAGGGGCTGGGCTGTATCGCCTCTCGCGTATAGCAGGCTACGTGAAATACAATATGCCCTATGGAGTGAGCTATGATGCACCGCAGCTATCAGATGAGGAGGCCTGGGATGTAGCAGCCTACATCTGCTCGCAGCCACGGCCCGCTATGGATCTCAGTCATGACTGGCCGCATCTGGCCGCCAAGCCCGTAGATCATCCGTTCGGGCCTTACACAGATACCTTTAGTGAGCAGCAGCACAAGTATGGTCCTTTCGCTCCCATAGCTGCCGCCAATGCCCGGAAGTAAACTACCGTACTACGATCAGCTTGCGCATCTGGCTATTGCGTCCATTCTGCATGATGCTGGCAAAGTAAGCGCCCGGCGCGAGGTCAGCCACAGATATCTTGCTATCAGTGATCATGAGTTTTTTCACCTCGGCCCCCATGGCATCATAGATGGTCAGCGACGATCCGCTGATCGCTGCCGGAGCGATGACCACCTGGTCCGTAGCAGGATTAGGATACAGGCTCCAGTCGCCATTGCTGCCTATATTTTTCACACCCATAGATGTGCTATCCAGATGCGCCAGCACCGTCAGGTCGTCAAAGTAGAACCCATCGTAGTTCATATACTGATCGCTCACGAGTGAGAAGCGCAGCCAGGTCTTGTGGCCTGTATAGTCACCCAGGTCTACTACCTCCTGTACCCATTCATTCTGGTAGCCATCATAGAGGCTTTGGTAGGCATTGCTTTGGTTTTGCCCTACGTTGGTATACAGTCCGCACAGCGGTGACCAGCTCAGCCTGTCAGTAGATGCCTCTGCGAGTACATAGTCATAGCTTTTTTCCAGCTGCCATTTGGCCTGGTAGAGCAGGCTGGCACTGGTAGCGTGAGTCAGGTCTATGCTGTCGGTGAGGGTGATAGAGATATTACTATTGTTAGAGTAATTGCCATTAGGACTATCAGTGATAGAGGCCGTGGCAGATGTGTACGTGCTGGTAGTAGGTGCCCAGGTACCGGTATGGGTAAATGTCGCAGCACTGTTACAGTTGTTATAGTAGATCGTGTCACCGGTATTGAAATGCTTGGTGATAGTATCGGCATAGCTGTAGAGTCCGTTGTCTACCACTATCTCAAAAGTAAAAGCTGAGCCCGTTGTAATATTGGGGCTGAGCTGTATGACAAAGGAATCCGTAATGGTAGATAGCAGCGCAGGGTCAGTGATAGTTTTCACTGTAGGTGGCACAGTCACATTAGGATCAGAAGAAGTGAGAGATACATTATAAACCGCCGGTGTATCCAGGCCCAGCTGCTGCGCATTGTATTTGAAAAGGAACTGATGGCTCAGCGCCACCTTTGGAGAGATATCTGTGATCTCCAGGTGGCGTAGCAGAAACTTATGCGCATAGAATATCAGGTCAAAATTCTCCTTGGCCACATCTGTCACAGCTGATGCCGGTGGCCAGAATCCATAGGCCTGAGAGCCCGACTCCGGTGTCATAGACAGGACCTTATTCTTAGAGTTTTGCTCGCCATACATCCAGTCATCAGAGTCGCCATTAGTAGTGTAGCCCACTGTCTGGTCACCCGTACCATAGAGAAATCCATTGTACTTGGTCATGGTGCGTGCATATGCTATGAATAGGGATGAATCAGGCGTGAGCAGGCCTGCCTGGTATCCCCATGGATAGATGAGCATATTGCTATAGGTATGATAGTTTACTGCTATACGGAAGTGATGATGCTCAGCAAAAAACTTCACAGCCCGTATCTCCGGCTCGCTAAATCCTGCTGTACCGCGGTATGTCTCATCCGTAGTCACATTGGAGGAACCTGTATTGTCATAGCCCCAGTTGTAGCCATAGTTGCGGTTCAGGTCTACGCCATAGGTGCTGTCAGCATTGTGGCGCCTGTTTTTACGCCACATACCACCACCCGTGGGATTGGTGGTCTTATTATAGATATAGCCATCAGGATTCACACATGGCAGTATATACATCTCTGTATGGTCTACCAGTGCGCGCACCTCTGCAGAGGTCTGGTAGTTTTCCAGCAGGTACCACATGTAGAACATCATGTCGGTCAGTCCCGCAGGTTCACGTGCGTGGTGTAGGGCAGTATACAGTATCTGCGGCTTCTGCGTCTGGTCTGAATCCGGATGGTTAGATATCCTCAGCCAGTACAGCTGGCGACCCTCTATAGAGTGAAAGGTGTCTATCACATTCCTCGCTGAGATCAGGTTCGGGTATTTCGCATGCATGGAGTCCAGCTCTGCCAGCATCTCCGTATAGGTCAGAAATCCACCCATGCTACCTCCGTGAAAGTTGGCCGGAGTCTGCACATTATAGCTGAAAGGCGAGCTGCAGGTCACCGTACGGGGAGATGCAGGCTGCACTGCAGCACGCTGCTGAGCGTAGTAGCTGGCTACATCCTGTATCAGCACCTGATAACTAAAACCTGCACCTGCTATTTTCTGTACCTCAGAAGCTGATAGGTCCGTAGTCAGCGAGAAGCCCTTCTTTAGCTGGCCATGATCTGCCTCTATGCCGAGGGCGGCCAGCTGTGATATGGTGTGCGTAGCATCAAAGGTGACCTGCACGCGGTCATACCGCTCCTGCTGTGCTACAGCTACAGATGAGAAAAGAACCAAGCCAATAACAAGTAGTATAGACGAGAACTTCATAAAACGAAAAATGGTTATCTATCAAAGATAACCATTTCACTATCAGGAGTTGTTAAACTGTTACTGGTTCGCCACCTTGATCTCTACGCGGCGATTGCGGCGGTTGGTCTCCTCTACACACTTAGGATCTTTGCCGCAGTCCTTGCTCAACTTCACAGCGCCAAAGTAGGCAGAGCGGATACGTATAGTGGAGATGCCCTGAGCTGCCAGGTAGTCTACTACTTCTTTCACACGGCGCAGGGAGAGGCCATTATTATAGGTGTCTGAGCCATGCTGGTCAGCATAGCCACTGATGTAGACCACATTGTTTGGATCTTCCTTCATTTTTTGCAGCACAGACTGCAGTGTGTCCTTAGATGCTGTACCGAGGTTTGATGTATTCAGCTCATAGTAGAGGATGGTAGTGTATGGATGGTTTACGTCTTCCTTTACACGCTTCTCAGCCACCATTGGTACTTCCACGGTTCCCTTGTCAGAGATGCTGGCACCGGATATGATCTGGGTCTGATAGTCATCCTTGCCTACACGGACTACATCCGTAGATTTTACTTTCTTATCATAGTACATTACACCGTTTTCATTGGTGTAATAGAAGGCACCTTCACCCGGGCTGCGCGGATCTGCTACCTCTACACGCGCATTGCCTATAGGCTGGCGTGTGGCAGCATCCACCAGTGTAGCGCTGTATAGTGGTTCTTCTTTCTTTTCTTCTTTGGGTGCCGGCATGCTGAAACTAAAGATGTCGTCATCACCATCCCTGTTGCTGGCAAAGTAGCCCATGCGGTTCTTGCTGTCTACTATGATGCTGAGGTCATCCTTGGCAGAGTTAAAGTTGATGCCCATGTTGTGCACCTTGCCAAATTTGGCACCCTCCATACGCGCGTGGAATACATCCAGCCCGCCATAGCCCGGCCATCCGTCTGAGGTAAAGAAGAGGACACTGTCAGCCGCCAGGTATGGGAAGATTTCATTGCCCGAAGTATTGACCTGCGTGCCGAGGTTGATCGGAGACTCCCATATGCTGCCATTGCGGCGGGCATAGTAGAGGTCCATACCACCCTGGCCACTGCCCTGCACATCAGATGAGAAGTACAGCGTGCTGCCATCCGGAGAGAGCGATGGGTGCGCATAGTTCGCGCCTTCCATTTCAAAGTTTAGCAGCTCAGGACTGCTCCACTCGCTACCGTTGTAGGTGCTGTGCAGGATCTGCAGCTGGTCGTGCCTTTTGTTCTTCTTATTGTTTCGGGTGAAGAAGATCTCATCATAGGCAGCGTTGAAAGTAGCTGCGCCATCATTCAGCCTTGAGTTGATAGACCCCGGCAGTTTGTCTATTACATTCAGGTCGCCTTTGCCATCTTCCTGCACAGTATAGATATCTGTGAATGGCTCCTTATTCCACATGATGCGCTCTGACGCCTGGCCGCGCTCAGCACGGTTTGAGGTAAATGCCAGGCCTTTCTTGTAGTACGCAGGCGCATATTCGGTAGCATTAGTATTAAATGGCGTACGCTCTATATGGAAGGTATTCTTATGCGTGTTGTGAGTTCCTTTCTCCGCTACTTCAGCAAATTCAGCCGCCATCTTGCCCTTCAGCGTCGGGTCATTCGCCGCTTTCTCAAACTGTTCTTTAGCCTCTGCATACTTGCTATTGGCCTCCAGCGCCCGTGCATAGTCAAAGGTGACCTGCCCATTGGCTTTGCCAGCCTTTACCACTTCTGAGTAGGTAGACTCCGCCTTGATACTGTTACCCATCTTCATATAGCAGCCGGCCAGCTTCACCTTTACGCTATAGAGGCTGTCACGCCACGCCGTATCACGGCTGCATGGCGCTGACAGTATGCGCTCATATTTTTCGGCGGCAGCTACATAGTATTTCTGCTGCGCTTTTTTATCTGCGCACTTTACAGCTTTTTCCCAGCGGCTGGCTTTGCTCGCTTCGGCTCCTGTGGCTGCCAGCAGCAGGCAGGAGAGGGTGGCTATGTGATAGTATTTCATGTGATATAGGCTTGGTTGGGCGTTCGTATTCTTTTCTTTCACTTAAAAATATCTAGGCGACTGAGCGATGCGGGTGTTAAACTTAGGGATCTTGAATCCGAGCACCACTTCATGATTGCCATAGCTGGATGTACGGAACTTCGTCTGCTGCAGCTCGCCTGCGTAGCTCAGCTGTACGTACTTCGTGATGCCTACACCGAGTATAAAACCAAAGGCTGCATTGACACGGTAGTACGGGCCAAACCAGAAAACATCCTTGTATTTGAAGTTCAGGTTGATGTCAGCGTTAAAGCGCTCCTGCTTGTCAGAGCGGATCATAAAAGACGGCATGAAGTGGAAATCATTGCGCGTCTTCAGGTCGTATCCGGCCATCAGGTTAAAGTTGAATTTCTCCAGGCTATACCTGTTCTTGCTCACAGTGTAGTCATAGGCATTGTGCACGAGCTTTGGCACTGAGAATCCTACGTAGAAATTCTTTGTCACATACGCAGCGCCTACAGATACATTGACCTGATAGGCTGTCGTATTGAGTTTGAAAATATCGTCACCGTTGAATGTAGTGGTCAGCCCGCTGCCATTCTCCTGTATCGCGCCAAAAGACCCTGACACGCCGAGCATCAGGCGGCGGCCTTTCTTGAGCTTGATACCATAGGAGTAGGAGAGCGTAGCGCTGTAGTTTTTCAGCACACCATATTCTTCATATGATATAGCACCGCCCAGTGAGGAGCTGGTATAGCCCAGGCGGCCATTAGCCTGTGCAGCCAGTGTACGCGGCGCTCCGGGAAAGGTGGCCTGCTGCTGATTGAATATCAGCGAGCCTACTACTTCTTCTTTGGTGCCAGCCATCGCAGGGTTGTATAGCACTTGATTATTCAGCCAGTAGTGCCTGATGCCTTGCGCACCGGCAGATACCGAGGCCAGGGACATCACAGCAGACAGTACGGCGATGAGGGTATATGATCTTCTCATGTAGAGGAGGTTTAGTCGGGTTTAGTATTTGATCAGGAAAAAGCCTTTCTGCAGTTTACCATCTTCCAGTTTCAGCGTGTAGAAGTATGTATCTGGCGCCAATCTGTGACCTAGCTGCGAGAAGCCTTCTTCATTCGTTCCTTTCCAGTCATTGCGGTAGCTGTTGCGATGCAGCACTACCTGGTCATTGCGGTCTACTACGGTCAGCTCATTATCCGGATAGCTCTCTATGCCTGGTATGTAGAGCTCGTCATTCAGACCATCACCATTGGGGGTGAAGAGTGTCGGCACTGCCAGGATAGTACCCTTGGTAGCGGTATAGACCACATCATCTGTAGCTGTACAGCCATGGGCATCGGTCACCAGCACTGTAAAGGAGTACACACCCGTGTCAGGCGTCAGGAAAAGTGCATGCTCTTTGCTGGAGTCGCTTAGATTTTCCGCTGGGGTCCATGCATATGTATATGGGCCAGTCCCGCCAGTAGCTACATCCAGTGTATCACCCAGCGCATAGCGCGCCACAGGAGAGTAATAGATCGCCTTGTCTGGACCTGCATTAGCATGCACAAAATGGTAAACAGTCACTACGATCTCATCATAGACAGTGTTGCATGAGTTAGATACAGTCCAGCGCAGCGTATTGGCAAATTCGTTGAGCCCGCTCACCGTAGCACGTGGAGAATCTGCAGGAGAGAATGTACCGGCTCCATATACTACGCTCCATACGCCGGATGCATCATCTGGCAGTATACCGCCCAGCATATATGTAGTAGGACAGATAGAGGTATCGACACCTGCACTGACAGTCCTGAGCGTATCATCGCGGTATATTTTTACTTCGTCAAAAAAAGATGGCGTACAGGCACCATTAGTGAGCTGCCAGCGCAAAATGTTTTCACCAAAAGAAAGACCATTGACTGCTGTAGAAGGGATGGTAGACTGAGCTACAGTACCATTCCCTTTGATCACTGTCCAGGTACCCGTACCTATAGACGGAGGGTCTGCATTGAGCAGTGCCTGAGCGCTGCATACACTCTGATCCACACCTGCGTAGGCCGGAGATGGATTTGTATCACGGGTGATGATCACCCTGGCATAAGAATACGAGTGGGCTGGGCATGAGATGTTATTTGCAGTGACGCCATACTGAAATACATTGGGACCTACAGTCAGATTGTTTACCTGCGTGATCGGCATGGTATCGTTCAGTGCATGACCACCGCCAGAGACTGTAGCCCAAAGGACACTGGCACCTGCTGGTGCAGAACCCTGCAAGGTAGAGACAGCTGCACATACATGAAAGTCTGGACCGGGGTCAGCTAATCTGCGCACATGTAGTGTGATAGCACGGCGGTAAAGCGTCAGGGCCGGCAGCTGAGCATTAGTGATGCTTATATAGTAATCGCCGGCATTGGCACTGTCCATACATAGTATGGTATAGACGTTAGATGAACCGGATACGACCAGTGTAGTATCCAGGTACCACCTATAGTTGTCACCCACCAAAGGATTAGCATCAGTCGCAGTCACCAGTGATATGGCAGACTGCTCATTAGCTATCGTATCTACATTTGCCTCTACGCTATCCTGAGGTGCATAGTAGAATGAATCTACATGAGCCTTATTAGGTACCAGGTGGCGGAATGTCAGTTTGTTATTCGCCAGGTTTAGTGTATCCAGGTGCAGGCCGGTCAGCACAGGGAAGTAGGTAAGCCCGTTGCTACTCAAGTCTGCCACTGCCAGCGCACCGAGTAGATAAAGCGAATCTGTAGCAGCGCCAGAGAGGTTATTTCCCGGCAGGGAGATGCGCGTCACACGGCCGCCAGCAGTGGTAATGCCATACCACGTACCCACATTACCCGAGAGCCAGCCGCTGTGATTGATCCACGAGCTGCCACCGGTAGTATTGTACAGGCTTACGAGTGTCAGTGAGTCTGAGGCAGATACCTGCGCATCCGACTTTGTGCTATGCGCTAGTATTCCCATCAGGAATAAAAGGCTGATGAACGGGTTGTAGAGTTTTTTCATCCGGTAAGATGTTTTGAGGACAAGACAAACGTAAAGTTTTTATTCTGAAAAAAGACGTATGTGAAAAAACCGCAGCATAATTTTTTCAGCTGCACTATTAAGCTTGCACTTACTTTTTTTGAATTCTCAAGCCTCCGGAAGGTCCATAAAATCAACCATCCGTCACCTTTTTGCCATCAAAGACAACTCGTATTCAGTTTATTACATTGAAACCGTGCTATGTATTTTTTGTGTATTGATTTTAACTGCACAAAAAATTCGCTTAGCATTCCTTTTTGGTACATTTGAAGCCACAAATCATCATCATGATAAAACCCTACTCCCGACTGAGATTTCTATTTGTATTGATATGCTGTGCCATGACCGTGCAGTCTGCTTTTGCAGCGAGCGGCTGGATTACCAACTATGTCAACGGTAAATACAGTGACTACTACCTCCAGATGAACTATACAGGAGCTAGTGTACATTCATTTTCGTGCGCCTATGATGGTTCTGCTCTCTATGTAGGCACCAGTGTCGGCGATGCGACCTTTCTCAATCAGGGTAGCCCTGCTTTTCCTGATGGCAGTTACAATTTTGCGGTAGGGCCAAACTACTCGCGCACATTCTACGCACAGATACACCAGTGGGGGCGCGGACATAACAGCGTGGGCACTTGCTATGATGATGGGGCAGGATTTGTAAGGTCTCATGACAACTGGAATGACAACTGGTCTACAGGACTATATGGTGGGACTAGCAATGTACTGAGCCCTGTATACGGCAGCTACAGTTATGTGAATACCACTAACATCCCTAATGTCCAGTTCACTCATCTCACTTGGTCAAAGGGGTCAGACATACCCGACGCCAATCTGCAATATAATATCTATCGCAATGGCGCATTGATCGGCACGGTGTCTGGCAGCACTTATTCATTTACGGACCCCCTGCTGCTACCTCAGGGTACATATAGCTATGAAGTCAGGACACAGGCTACCAGCTGGGGCAATCCTGAATCTTCTAGTACTTACTATGGTGTACCTATCTCTAACCACATCCTACAGGCTACAGATGCCTCACTCTATAGCAAGAGCCAGCTCACCTGGCCTAACATAGCTGCGTATGCCCCTAATGACATCGCAGTGATGCGCAACGGGCAGCAGATAGCTGTAGTCAATAAGAACTCTACGACTTACAATGACTTTGATGGTGTACCGGGCGTGGTATATGACTATGCTGTAGCCCCTATCGATGCCAACAATAACTCCCCTTTTGCATTTCACGATATGGGCGCTTCCCGCCCTAATGGTGTGATCAAAGGCAATGTACGCACCATTTATAGCGCTGGCGTAAGCGGAGTGGTGATGGTAGCTTATGCCCGTATCAATAGTATCCTCTACCTCGACTCAGTGCTGACGGATGCTTCAGGTTTTTATCAGTTCAATGACCGCTTCTACGATACGAGCGCTACATGGACCATTGTGCCTCACAAGGGTACTCACGGTTTTAATCCTGATACATTGCGCCGTACACTGACCATGAACAGCAACAATGCTACCGGCGTTGATTTTCAGGATACTTCAGTGTTTACTATCAAAGGTAAAATCAAATTTTCGCCCGACCCTAACTGCCCTAACTGTACCGAAGGTGGCGTATCCATTTTCCAGAATAATGTCAATATCAGCAATACTACCAGCAGTACAGGTGATTTCTCCATCGCCATACAGCAGGAAGGCACCTATACCTTCAAACCGGTACTATTCAATCATAAATTCTCACCGGACTCTATCACCATCCATGTCACCGGAGACTCTTTCAATGTCAACTTTACCGACCTCACACGTGATACGATCCGTATCAGCGTAAAGGGAGGCTGCGGCAATCAGGTCAGCCATCACGACATCGTCTCTATCAATTCGGACAATGGTGCCTATGCCAAATTTGACACCTTTAGCGGCTATGGCGAGAAAGCGATTATAGTGCCGGCCCAGCCATATACAGTCAATTTCCTAAAGGGCTTTGTAAATAATGTAATAGAAGATCCGCTTCTATTCACCCAGCTCGGCGCCAGCCCAATACATGTAGATGTGACCAAGCGCGACTCCGCCAGCACTACTGTCATAGACACCACATATACGGTAGTGCCTGCCCGCGCGGACACCCTGATCAGCGGTCAGATCATAGTCTATCCCGCACATCGCGATACGATCATAGATACTGTGACGACCAATAGGGTCATCGTACCTCGCGCTGCATTCGTCTACCACGGCCAGATCACAGTGGATGTATTGAATTTCCCGCTCTCTATGGCCTGCCCATCCGTGAATGGGGGCTACATAGTGGACCAGGGCGACCGTATACCACTGCGCATCTCTATCAAAGAGTTCTTTGCCTATGACTCTACGAGCTGCCCTGTAGACTCAGGCCAGCTCGTGATATATGATGACGTGAGTGACGTAGGTGCGCCGCAGACTGTCAATTTCTACCATGGGCGCTATGACTACCTCCTCCTGCCGGGCGTGCCTAATATCGCCGCGCCTTATCTCAAAGTGCTTCAGTTCTTTGCTCACGTAGGCAATAATACAGCGCCAAACTGGGGTAAGCAGATACTGGTCACCGGTCACAGGCCGCACACGCAGACCTTTGTGACCAAGACACCGGAGCTGCCATTCTTTGTATTGCATGCACCTCCTGGCAGCAGCAGCTATAGCTTCCTCGCGCAAGATTCTTCAGTCAACTATTCTTATAGCAACTCCTATCAGGTGGGCGGCTCAGCGGGCCCGTATGTAGATGCCAAGATCGGTGCAGGTATACCTATACCTTTCACCGGTATCGTAGTCGGTGCAGGTGTGGAGATCACAGCGGATGCACAGGCCGGTGGTGATCAGAATCACAATACGCAGGTCAATACCACTTTTACTGCTCACCAGCAGATATCTACCTCCAATGCCAACAATGGTACAGACATAGCCCTGGTAGGCCATCAGGGTGATGTGTACGTGGGCGGATCATTCAACATGATCTATGCCCTCTCAGACGTGATCTCACTTAGAAACTGCCAGGTAGTGCGCGACACCCAGCTGGCCTGGGGTGCCAATGGCCTGGCCACAAACTACATCTATACAGAGAAGCACATCACCGAGACGCTCATACCGCAGCTCGAGCTGCTCCGCTCCCTGGCTCATGGAGATACGATACAGCTCATGCAGTCATATATAGACGTATGGAAGCAAGTAGTGCAGAAGAACCGCAAGAATGCCGACACCTCATCCACATTTATACAAAACCTCTCATACAGCGCAGGTGCAGTATATGACTACGAGCAGACCAGCGGCACAGACTCTACACAGTCTATTGACTACACTACTTTCCTCGATGTCAATGCAGGACTGGGTGTATTCTTTGGACAGAATCTCGATGGCTTTGCCAATACGCAGCTTGGTGTTAAGATGAACTTCCACTGGAATATGAATACCGGCAGTTCTACCAACGTAGTGCGCTCCAAGACCTTCGGCTACCACCTGGAGGATAATACAGTGGGTAACTTCTACAGCGTAGACGTCAAAAAAGATAATGTATATGGCACACCGGCCTTTGGTCTCGTGGCTGGTACCAGTGCCTGCCCTCACTGGCCGGGTACTCAGGCCCGCGACTCCGTACAGGTCACACTGGATAACTATTCTGTATCCAATGTGCCTATTACACAGCCTGCTACATTCACCGCGCATATCGTAAACCTCAGTGAGAGTATGGGGACTCGTACCTATAATATACAGGCCGTGCCAGAGAGCAATACCGAAGGCGCGATCATCAAGATAGGCGGTCAGCAGATCAATAACTCTCCGGCTGCATTCACCGTAGCGGCGGGCACTGACCTGCCGGTGGTGCTCACTGTGGAGCGCGGTCCTATAGCATCTGACTACAATGGCCTGCAGATAGCTGCATCCTCTCCGTGCGATGGTGCCGAGGGCAATACGATCACATTTGAGGCACACTTCCAGAGCACCTGCAGCCCTATAGGCCTCTATACACCTTCAGACAACTGGCTCGTGAATGCTGCCAGCCATGACACACTCCCTATCATCTTCTCTGGCTACAATGCTACGGATAGCAATCTGATCAGCATCGGCCTGGAGTACCGCTCAGTAGGTGGCTCATGGGTGCCGGCTATCAATCCACCTATCACGCGTGCACGACTTGTAGCACCATACTATGCCTATATACTCAACACATCTGCCCTCGCAGATGGCAACTATGAGATACGCGCCTATGCCAACTGTGGCTCGCAGCCTGGAGGCAGGACCTACTCTCAGACACTCAGTGGCAAGATAGACCGTACTAATCTGCAGCTTTTTGGTACACCATCTCCTGCTGATGGCGTACTGAATGTGGGCCAGAATATATCCGTCTCTTTCAATGAGGCGATAGACTGTGGCAGGGCCAATGCCTACGACCATATCTACTCTACACTCGTGCGCGCGGACAATGGCCAGGTGATACCTGACTCTGTAGTATGCAGTGGCTCGTCACTGATCATCTATACCAATCCTCCATCACTCATAGACAGCCTGGAGAATGTGACCCTGATCAGTACGATCAACAATGTGTATGACATCAATGGCAATACACTGCAGCAGCCAGTGCAATGGAGCTTTGTAGTCAATCGCTCGAAAGTGTACTGGAGCCCGGCTAATATGAATATCAGCGCTGTGACCGGCACTGCAGCTACTGCCACAGGCACTATGGTGAATGTCGGACCACTGGATTCATTTACTATCACACACATGCCATCATGGCTCAGCACGCCGCAGCAGGCCGTCTATACCATGACTGCCGGCACACCGACCAACCCATCTACCAGGACGGTTAGTTTCACAGTGATGAACTCACTGAATCCGGGCCACTATACTGATACTGTGATAGCACGGGCGAGCGGCCGCGACCTATTCCTCTTTGTTAATCTGGATGTAGTGAAACCGCATCCAAACTGGAGTGTAAATCCTGCCGCGTATCAGTATAGCATGAACGTGACAGCCAATTTCAGTACGACGGATCTTAATACACCACTCTCTACAGATACGCGTGATACCATAGCCGTATTCAAGGGTGATGAATGCCGCGGTTTTGCTGGTATTTCCTATGATCCTTATACCAATAAGTATGTAGCCTTCATCACAGCATATAGCAATAATGTGGTAGGAGATACTTTGAACTTCCGCATGTGGGACGCTGTCCCAGGCGTGGAGTACCAGGCCAAGGAACGCCTCCCGTTTGTAGACAATGGTACGATAGGCCAGCCATTGGCTCCATACATCCTGCACCCGCAAGGCATTTTCCAGACTATCATGCTCACTCCGGGCTGGAATTGGTTCTCACTGAATGTAAGTGCAGCAGATATGAGCACTAACAGTGTGCTGGCGCATCTGCATCCGGCGAACGCGAATATTGTAAAGACAGACAATGCCTTTGCACAATACTATCAGCCGTCGTCTGGCGCAGGTACATGGCAGGGGGCTCTGGCTACATTCAATACTAAGAAGAGCTATATGATACAGCTAAGCCGCGCTGATACGCTGCACTTCCTGGGCAAGCCCGTTACAGATACGACCAGTATACAGATCGCCTCTGGCTGGAACTGGGTAGGTTACCCTCGTCAGGACATCTCCAGCGCGACATCTTATCTGGCCAATGTCACCGTAGCCGATGGCGACCTGCTCAAGACGCAAAGTACATTCACACAGTACAATGCTGGCAACTGGGCTGGCACACTCAATAATATGTATCCGGGACAGGGCTATAAGCTGAAAACTGCCAACGCCTTTAACTTTGTGATACCACCTGCCCGTAGCCTGCCATCATGGTCTGCCGATGACAACCGCTATCAGCAGAATATGAGTGTCACAGCAGATCTGCAGTTCAATGGAGTGTCTACTACTCAGAGCCACTATCTGATCGGAGCTTTTGTAAATGGCACATGCGTAGGTGTAGGACAACCAATCTACCTTCATAGCCTGAATGCGTACAGGGCGTTCATTACCATACATGGCGATACCGCAAATGCTACGCAGGCGATCACTTACAAAGTCTATGATACAGACAACGATGTAGAGTACGAAGCCCTCTATGATACCATCCATGTCATACCTGATAGCGCTGTAGCTCGTGCAGAGACACCGTATGTGATCAATGTACAAACCACTACTGGCATCAATGCTACCAACTTCGCAGAAGGATATAGCCTGCTCCAGAATGTACCAAATCCATTCAGCAGATCCACAGAGATACAATACAACATCCCTACAGCACAGCAGGTCAGCATTATGCTCTACGATGAGGCTGGCCGTTTGGTAGCCAATCTGGTCAACGGCACGCAGGCCGCTGGTAATCATAAAGTATCCTTCGCACAGGAAGACCTTCAATCTGGTGTTTACTTCTACCAGATGAAGGCCGGAGACTTTGTCAAGACACGCCGCATGCTGATCATTAAATAATAAACAGTCAAGCTCTTAGTAAAGGCCACCTGCGGGTGGCCTTTTTTTATTTCCGATACACACGTCTTTCCGCTCAGGAGATATCGCAGTTGACTGATAAATGATGTGTGACACAAATAAAATGAGCAACTTTAGGTCATAAATACTCCCGCCATGTCATATACCAATGCCTATCGCCGTGTAGCGATCATCGGAGCCAATAGGATCCCCTTTGCACGCCACAATTCAAACTATATCAATGCCAGCAATCAGGATATGATGGTGGCCGCGCTGAATGGCCTCATAGAGCGCTATGGGCTGCAGGGGCAGCTCCTGGGCGAGGTGGCAGGAGGCGCCGTCCTCAAACACACCCGCGAGTTTAATCTCATGCGCGAGAGTGTGCTGAGCACAGCGCTGGATCCGCGCACGCCGGCCTGTGATCTGCAGCAGGCATGCGATACAGGTGTAGAGTCTGCTATCTATATAGCCAATAAGATAGCCCTCGGGCAGATAGAGTGCGGTATAGCAGGTGGTGTGGATTCTTCGAGTGATGTGCCGCTTGTCTTTGGCGAGAAGCTACGCAAAACGCTGCTGGCCGCTCGCCGTGCCAAGACCACAGGTGAGCGCATCAAACTATTTCTCAGCATCAGGCTGAAGGATTGGGCGCCGGTACCACCTCTCAATGTAGAGCCACGCACCGGCATGTCCATGGGAGACCACACAGAGGTCACTGCAAAGTATTTCAATATCTCGCGTGAGGACCAGGATGCCTTTGCACTGGCCAGCCATCAGAAAATGGCTGCTGCCTACGACCGTGGTTTTTTCAAAGATCTCATGACCTCATATGCCGGCCTGGACCGTGACAATAACCTCCGCCCCGACAGCAGTCTGGAGAAGCTAGCGAAACTGAAACCAGCCTTTGATAAAACAAACGGCACACTCACCGCCGGCAACTCCTCTCCCCTCACAGATGGCGCATCCTGTGTGCTGCTCGCCAGTGAGGACTGGGCTCGCGCGCATAACCTACCGGTCCTGGCCTACATCACGCATGCTGAGGTAGCAGCCATAGAGTTTGTCAAGGAAAAGCAGAACCTCCTGCTCTCGCCTACATATGCCATGACGCACATGCTGGATAAAGCGGGCATGAAGTTTCAGGACTTCGATTTCTACGAAGTACATGAGGCATTTGCCGCACAGGTACTGGCCCAGCTCAAAATATGGGAGAGCGACGAGCTCAGTAGTAAGTATGGTGTCAAAGCCCTCGGTGCTATAGACCGGAGTAAGCTTAATGTGAACGGTAGTAGTCTGGGTGCTGGCCACCCGTTTGCCGCTACCGGCGGCCGTGTCCTTGCCACACTGGCCAAGCTATTGAATGAGAAAGGCTCCGGCAAAGGTGTCATCTCTGTCTGTGCCGCAGGCGGCCAGAGCGTCACCATGATACTGGAGAAATGATCCACTTAATCTATCCGGTGGAACTGCAGGTTGCCATCGTACACGATGTGCTTGCTATAAGTAGAACTGTGTGCGCTAAAGTAGCCCAGCGCACCATTTGAAATATTGGATGGTGGATTAGCTGGTGCAGCCGTATTACTACTGGTAGTAGAGTTATTGACAGTGTACCAGTAGTCGTAAACGGACTTCTCTATGACGTCCAGCTCTACTTGTAGTGTATCTCCCTGATCTATGCCATAGTCAGCCCTTACGTTAGACTGTACGGTCAGTCCGTCATTGAGGCGGTCATTCAGCACAGTGACTTTGTGTTGCTTCACATGCTGAGTAGCAGTAGCGCCCGCATCCACATACTGATATAGATACAGTATGGTCCGGTAGTAGTTCACTACACCTGCGGGATCATCAAACTGGATAAAACCGCGAGGGTTGCCAGAGAATATAGAACCGTTAATACCAATAGAATCTATAGGTACTGCCGGCTGCATAGTACCAGTAGCATCATAATCCTTACCATCTACCCGTGCATGCATATGATAGGTGCGGCCCACCGTGCCGGTCAGGCTCGTAGTATAGTAGTAGCCGGGTGTCACCTCTATCAGAGAGTCATAGTTTCCGGCATTGTCCGTGACAGAAATGGCAGCTCCGGATACCGGCACTATCGTATCCTGATCGTAAAAGGTCACTGTCCGCGATAGCTGGATAAGATATGGACCCGGCTGGTCATTGATATTGCCCTCCACCACCAGCAGCCCGGAGGCATTCTGCAGGTTGAGGTGGATATCCTTGCGGCAGGCACTGGTGATGAGCGCCGCTATCATGGCTAGTATAGTGAGACGCTTCATTATTTCTGCTTTTTGACGTAGGTAAATTTAAAATTGTAGGTCACCGATGGCACTATACGGAATAGGGCTATCTGTTGGGTCTTGGCGGTACCGGTGTTGTCATAGTCAGAGATAAAATTGATCTGGTATGGATTCTGCCGCGCATACACGTTGTAGAAGGAAATATTCAGGTCATGCTCCCACATCTTCCGCTTTTTCAATACAAAGGTAGCACCTATATCCAGGCGATGATATGGAGGGAACCGATCATGATTGCGCAGCGGATAGTATGGTACCCACTGGCCATTTACCTGATACTTGCCCGCAGCGTAGGTCACAGCATTTCCAGTTTGGTACACCCAGCTGGCAGATACATTGATACGTGGGGTGATGTCCCACATCAGCACTACCGCTATGTCATGCGTACGGTCATAGCGTGCCGGAAACCATGTATTATTATTGACCTGGCTGAAGCGGCGCTCAGTTCGTGACAGCGTGTAGCTGATCCAGCCTGTTAGTTTGCCTGTACGTTTTTTCAGGAATAGCTCTCCACCATAGGCGCGACCACTACCGTAGACCAACTGGGATTCCACAGTTTCATTGGCTGTGAGCTGAGCATTAGGGATATAGTCTATCTGATTTTGCATCCACTTGTAATAGCCCTCTACACTAAACTCAAACATATCATGCAGAAAGTTGAAAAAGTAGCCAGCAGATACCTGGTCTGCTATCTCTGGGTGTACATTATTACTGGTCATGATCCACCTGTCTGTAGGACTGCTGGTGGTCGTATTTGACAGCAGGTGTATATTTTGCGTATTGCGCGAGTAGGCGGCCTTCAGAGACATACTCTTTCTGAAGTTGTAACTCACTGACACGCGCGGCTCAGGATTGACATAGGTCTTACCAAATTGACCCAGCTTCAGGAAAGTAGTATCCGTCGGCTGCCCATTGTCATGAAAGAAATAATTCTTGCCTGGACCCGTCACAGTAAAAGAGGAAACACGGAGACCATAATTAAGACTTACCTTATCCCATAGTGTGATCTCGTGCTGCGCGTAGATGGCATTTTCCCAGCCGTAGGAGCGGCTCAGGTTCACAGGTTTGAACAAAGGCGTATTGACCGTCACCTCTCCTGGTACTGCGATACGAAAAGTAGACTGCCCGCCAAACTTGATCTTGTTTTTAGTATCAAGATAATACTCCATATCCTCTTTCAGGCCTGCATCCTGTATAATGGAGTTGATGAGGATATCTACGCCATTGCTATTGATAGATATCTTCCACGAGAAGTTGTTGTAAATAGCTGACAGATTTGAGAAAATGCGATCATTGACCACATGGTTCCAGCGCAGCGTACCAGTTGCATTACCATAGTCTATCCCAAAGGTGGTACCTAGTCCAAATTTATCCCTGCCAAAGTAACCTGATATAAACAGGCGGTCTTTCTTGGTGATGCGGTAGTTTGCTTTGGCATTGATATCATAGAAGTAAAGAGTACTCTTGTTAATGGTGGTATCTTTAGAAAGCTTGGTAAAGATATCTGCATAGGTGCGCCTTCCGGTGATTATAAAAGAGCCCTTATCTTTTACTATCGGGCCCTCTACATACAGCCGGGATGCGATGACCCCCAGCCCCCCCCCTACCGAGTAGGTCTTATCGTTCCCATCCTTCATTTTGATATCCAGCACAGATGAGAGTTTGCCACCAAATTCTGCCGGCATATTACCCTTGTACAGAGTAGCATCTTTTAGTGCATCATTATTGAATGTCGAGAAGAAGCCGAGCAGGTGAGAGGCATTATAGACCAGCGCCTCATCCAATAGTATTAGGTTCTGGTCCGCTCCTCCGCCACGTACATAAAAACCACTATTGCCCTCTCCCGCAGACTTGACGCCCGGCAGGAGTTGTATTGTCTTTAGTATATCCTTTTCACCAAATATCACAGGAACTTTTTCCAGCTCCTTGATATCCAGCTTGGTCGCGCTCATTTGAGCCTGCTTCACATTTTCATCAGAGCGGCGTGCAGATACTTCTACCTGCTTTATCTCTACAGCTGTAGGTGCCAGATTGATATCAATAGACTGATTGGCACTCAGGTCTAGCTCCCGCACAAAATCCTGATAACCTACATAGTGGCCAGTCAATGTGTAATGGCCATCCGGAAGCGTAAGGGAGTAAAAACCATATGCATTACTGGACGCACCCGTGTTGGCCAGTTCTTTCACAGATATTACAGCGCCTATCAATTCCTCTCCGGTCTTTGCGTCCCTGATGGAGCCACTGATAGTATGCCTGGTCTGAGCAATCCCAGCCAGTGATAATGCGCAGAAAATAATAGTCAGAAATATGTAGTTGGATCTCATGGCCGGATTGAAGCTGCAAATAACCTGATTTTGTTTGGGTTTAGGTATCAGATTATCTACAAAAACGCTTAAAACCGGTATGAAACGAACAAATAATTGCTTTATTACATATGTGCATTACCAGACCTTCGGGATAAAACGCCCTACACGCTTGATATAATTCGCGTAGGCAGGATACTTGCCCAGTGATATCCCCTCGCTGAAATCTGCACTACCCTGAAAGAGCACCATCAGCAGCAGACAGCCCGCCATGGTCCAGTTGATCCAGGCACCAGTGGCCGACACACTAAAGAGATAAAAAACCAGCCAGATAGATTGCTCGCAGGCATAGTTAGGATGGCGGCTGTATTTCCAGAGACCTGTTTTTACAAATCCATCGGCATATTCACCTGTTAGTTTACCAGCTTTTTTCAGACGGTATTTTTCGTTTTGGTAGTTCCACTGCTGCTGGTCGGCCGTGGCCTCCGTCACTACCAGTAGTATCAGCAGTGCTGCCAGCAGATAGTCTGACCATTGCAGCGCTTTATCATGACCAGCATAGGCCATCATAGCCGGCAGCGTGATGAGCCAGAGCAGCGTATTTTGATACAAGCCTATGAAGAAGATGGCAAACAGTTTCCAGTTCACCGGCTTACCCTTGAACAGGGGATTCTGTCGCAGCACCTCCCAGCGGTAGTCCTCCTCGCCCTCCCAGAATTTGAGCTGGTACCCACCCCGCCTGCCAAAGTTGTAGGTGAGGCGAGCACCCCACACCAGCGCACAAAAAGCCATGAGCGTCACGCGCGCGTCCCAGTCAGATGCATAGGCGAAATACATAGCATATACCACCGGTACCACGCTCCATATTTTATCTACCTGACTATAGTTTTTAGTCAGCTCGGCCAGCACGATGCACAGGGTAGCGGCACCCAGTGCTATCATACCAGAGGTGAGCAGCATATGCCTCTGTATATCAGAGAGGGATACCGGATCTAGTTTAAAAGCTACCAGGGGTAGTACGATGATCGTGATCAGCAGGAGAAATATTGTCTTTACCATAATTCTTTATAAAACAAACATAACAAGGTTTTGTTTCGGATTGCGTACTATTACAGCACAAGTATATAGTATACCATGGACGAACTTTGGGGGGAGAAAGATAAAACTGAGGTCACGCTGAGGCCACATGGGCCGCTGGTGATCCGCGGCGACTTTGAGGTGACAGATGAGGATGGTAAAGTATTGGAGAAGAAAACACAGATGTCGTTTTGCCGCTGTAGGCTGAGCAAAAACTGGCCCTACTGCGATGGCTCGCACAAGGCTATGCATTAAAGCATATCTCCTCAAAAAAATCACGACCTTCGCATATCACTATGCCAAGATTAGAGAAAGGCTGGAAGCTGCACGATGCTGATGAGCAAAAAGTAGCTGCCCTGCGCGAGAGCCTGAATATCCATCCCGCCCTATGCCGCATCCTCGTACTACGCGGCATCGAGACTTATGACCAGGCTAAAGCATTTTTCCGCCCGTCTCTTGATAGCCTTCACGATCCATTTCTGATGAAAGGCATGGACCGCGCGGTCAACAGGCTGACCGAGGCTATATCTGCCGGAGAGCGCATCCTGATCTACGGAGACTATGATGTAGATGGCACCACCTCCGTGGCTCTGGTTTATAGCTTCCTGCAAAAGATCTACATTAATATAGAGTACTACATTCCTGACCGCTATACCGAGGGCTACGGTATATCTACCCAGGGTATAGACTATGCTTCAGACAATGGTTTCTCGCTCATCATAGCGCTGGACTGCGGCATCAAGTCAAACGATAAAGTAGACTACGCGAAAGGTAAAGGCGTTGACTTTATCATCTGCGACCACCACACACCGGGCGATCAGCCTCCCGCAGCCGTAGCCGTACTAGACCCCAAGCAGCACGACTGTCCCTATCCCTACAAAGAGCTCAGCGGCTGCGGCATTGGATTTAAGCTCATGCAGGCTTTTGCACTCCAGCAGGGCATACCGGCGGAAGAGGTAAACAAATACCTCGATCTCGTCTGCGTCAGCATCGCCTCAGACATTGTACCTATCACCGGCGAGAACCGCATCCTGGCATGGCATGGCATACAGCGTATCAATACTGCACCATGCGCCGGTATACGCGCACTCATCGGCGTAGCCACGCTTGCCAAAAGGCTGGACATCTCTGATATTGTTTTCATCATCGGCCCGCGTATCAATGCTGCAGGCCGTATAGCAGATGCCAGGGCAGCGGTGAAGCTCCTGATCTGTACCGAAGAAGACCTCGCCTCTGACAAGCACGCCGACGTACTGGACCGCCTCAATCATGAGCGCAAAGAACTGGACAAATCTATCACTGAGCATGCGCTGGACATGATAGCCACAGATGAAAAGATGCTGGTCCGAAAGTCTACCGTACTCTACCACGACGGCTGGCACAAAGGCGTGATAGGCATCGTAGCGTCTCGTCTCATAGAGCAGTACTTCCGTCCTACCATCGTCCTCACGTTGTCCGATGGCAAAGTGACAGGCTCCGGTCGCTCAGTGCGGGGCTTTGACCTGTACGAGGCTATCTATGAGTGCCGGGATCACCTCATCCAGTTTGGTGGGCACAGGTATGCAGCAGGTCTGACCATGCATCCCGATCAGGTACAGGATTTTTCAGACGCATTTGAGAGAGTAGTAGCCTCACGTATCACGCCCGAGCAGCAGGTGCCGGAGATAGACATAGATGCAGAGATATCACCAGATGATATAGACCCTAAATTTTACAATATACTGCGCCAGATGTCGCCATTTGGTCCCGGCAATATGAAGCCTGTCTTCCTCTCCCGCCATCTGCGCGACAGCAAGTGGAGCAAGCTGGTCAAAGAAGAGCATATCAAATTTTCTATCCGCCGGTCCCGTCGGGGAGATACCATAGATGGCATAGGCTTCGGGCTGGGTTATAAATTCCCGATGGTACAAAATCAAGATTTTGACCTTTGCTATCAGATAGAGGAGAATGAATGGAATGAGAAAGTATCACTACAGCTGGTGGTGAAAGATGTAAAACCAAGCGAATAGTCCGCACCTTTCATTCCAATCATAAATCAACAATCACAGATCATAAATGCTAGTGCATCCTGTCTCCGCGCAGGTCCATCCGCTGCATCACCTCAGCCTCATAGTCCAGCCACTCCTGCCAGCGCTTATTGACGAAGTCCTCTCCCATCACTGACGTAGCCAGATCCAGGAAAAGCTTGTAGTGACCAGCCTCGCTCACCATCAGCCGCTTGTAAAACTCTCGCAAGTCAGCATCATTTACCTCCTTGCTGAGCAGCTTAAACCGCTCGCAGCTGCGCGCTTCTATCATGGCACTCAGCAGCAGCCTGTCTGTGAGGGACTCGTTTCTTCTGCCGCCTTTGCGCACAAATTTCATTAGCTCATTTACATAGATGTCCTTGCGCTGCGGGCCGAGCTTCATCCCCCGCTTTTTCAGCTGTTCCAGTACCATTTTGAAGTGGCCCCACTCTTCAGATACCACAGGCGTCACGGCCTCCACCATTGCTTCATACTCCGGATAGTTCTGTATCAGTGATATATTGGTAGAGGTCGCCTTCTGCTCACAGTAGGCGTGGTCAGTCAGGATCTCTTCTATAGATTTTTCCGCGAGGTTTACCCATCGAGGATCAGTAGGCAGTTTGAGGCCGAGCATAAATGTATCAGATTTTCAGTGGCAAATTTGCAGAAATTATCCGCAGCCAGCCAGCTGAGATTTATTGGCACCTAGTTGGTAGCATTATACATATGACTAAAGGCAAAATACATATCGGCACCTCCGGCTGGAGCTACAGCGACTGGCGCAGCATCTACTACCCGCCCAAAACGAAAGCGACAGACTACCTGATCCATTACTCCAAAGACTTTGATTGTGCTGAGATCAATAGTAGCTTCTACTCTCTGCCCCGGGCAGCTACCGTGCAAAACTGGGCAGACAAGACCCCTGCCGGATTCCGTTTTTGTGCCAAAATGAGCCGCTACCTGACGCAGATGAAGCGGCTCCGCGACCCCGAGGAGCCGCTGGATAAATTCTTTACAGCCATGGAGCCTCTCGGCAAAAAACTGGCTTATGTACTTTTCCAGCTGCCACCATCATTGAAGTTTGACGAAGCCATAGCGGCTCACCTTTTTGACTTGCTGCGGAGAGACTACCGGCAGTATCATTTTGCCCTGGAGGCCAGGCACCACTCCTGGCTAGAGGACCTGCCGCTGGCCTTGCTGCGTGAATACGATATCCCCCTGGTCATATCACAGTCCGGCGTAGGCTATCCCTATCTGGAGTCTGATTTGCATACAGACATGTACCTGCGTTTCCACGGGCCAGAGGCCTTGTTCTCGTCGCGCTATTCGGATGAAATGCTGCAGCAGTATGCAGAGAAAATAAAGGCATGGTCAAAGGAGGGACATACCGTCTGGGCTTTCTTCAATAACACCATGGGGAGCAATGGGCTGGACAATGCCCGGACGCTCAAAAGCCTCCTGGGTCTATGAGATGGGGTAAATATTGCCTCGTTATCACATTTTGTCTATCTTCATTTTGTCATAATGAATCTCGCTTCTAAAATAGATCACACCCTCCTGCGTGCGGATACATCCCGCGAGGAGGTCATCAAGCTCTGCGATGAGGCCAAGCAATACGGTTTTGCAGCTGTATGTGTGCCACCATACTGGGTGCGTGAGTGCAAAAACCAGTTGCGCGATAGCAGGGTGCATATAGCCACAGTAGTCGGATTCCCTATGGGCTATGCCGCCACTCCGGCCAAGGTGGAGGAGGCGCGCCGCGCCATAGATGAGGGAGCCAGCGAGATAGACATGGTGCTCAATATCATCGCACTCAAATCCGGAGACTACAACTATCTAAAAAATGAGCTGACGAGCGCCGGCACTATCGTGCAGCTACGAGGTGGCAAGCTGAAAGTAATACTAGAAACGGGCCTCCTGACCAAAGAAGAGATCATAAAAGGCTGTGAGCTCTGCGCGCAGCTCAATGTAGACTATGTCAAAACCTCTACCGGCATGATAGAGAAGGGGGCTACTGTAGAAGATATCAAACTCCTGCGCGCCCATCTGCCCAAGCATATTAAGATCAAGGCATCCGGAGGCATCCGTGACAAAGCTACCGCCCTGGCCATGATAGAGGCTGGCGCAGACCGCATAGGCACCTCTCAGGGTGTCAAACTGGTAACAGAGTAAAACATGAAAAGCTTCTTTTCCATACTTTTCATCATGATAGCAGCTGCGACAGCAGCGCAGAATGACAACGTATCATTCCATCAGGACCCAAAGATCAATGAGCTGCTGGGCATTTATAAAATGTATAACCAGAAGAATGATTTCCTGGAGGGCTACCGTGTCCAGATAGCCTTTAGCAATGACCGCCAGGAGATATACAATAGCAAGGCAAAGGTCTATCAGGATTTTCCTGAGGAGAAAGCCTACGTGGCCTACGAGCAGCCATACTACAAGCTGCGGATAGGAGACTATGCCTCCCGCCTGGAGGCCTATGAGCGACTGAATGAAGTGATCAAGAAGTACCCCGCTGCATTTGTAGTGCGGGACAAGATCAAAGAAAAATAAGCCTGACCTTCTCATCATGGACGCCCGCATCAGACAGCTCGCAGAGCAGTTTCACGCCCGTATCGTAGAGATACGCAGGCATCTGCATAGCCATCCCGAGCTATCATGGCAGGAGGCTGGCACAGCAGCATTTGTAGCTGCTGAGCTGGATAAACTGAATACCCCCTATCGGACTGGTGTTGCCAAAAATGGAATCGTGGCCCTGCTCCATGGTCGCCATCCGGATAGGCGCTGCATAGCCCTCCGCGCAGATATGGACGCACTGCCCATACAGGAGGAAAACAAAACGCCATACGTGTCTCAGCACCCCGGCATCATGCACGCATGCGGCCATGACATGCACACAGCCAATCTGCTCGGTGCAGCCATGATCCTCTCCGAGCTAAAGGATGAGTGGGAGGGCACGGTCAAACTGATCTTCCAGCCATCAGAAGAGAAAATACCCAGTGGCGCCAACGCCATGATAGCAGAGGGCGTACTGGAAAATCCGAAAGTAGAGGCCATATACGGCCTGCATGTACACCCTGAGCTGGAGGCCGGTGAGGTCGGTTTCCGCGCGGGCAAATTTATGGCATCTACAGATGAGCTATACCTGACCATACATGGCCGTGGCGGTCATGCGGCACAGCCTGCGCAGTTCATTTCCCCGCTGACGATAGCCGCTGAGATCATCCCTGCGCTTCAGCGCTTTACTGACCTCAGCATACCTGTAGTATTGACGTTTGGCAAGATGACAGCAAATGGCGCTACCAATATAGTACCTGCCAAAGCTGAGCTGGAGGGTACGCTGCGCTGCTTTGATGAGAGTATCCGTGAGCGTACACATGGAGAGCTGACGGCTATAGCCCATGAGATAGCAGCGCGCCATGGCGCCACCTGCGATGTCAATATACTAAAAGGCTACCCCGTAGTATTCAATAACGAAACACTCACGGCACGGGCCAAGGCTATCGCCTCAGAGCACTTCGGAGCGGAGCATGTACATGACCTGCCTATGCGTATGGGTGCTGAGGATTTCGGCTACTACACGCAGCTGATACCGGCCTGCTTCTACCGCATCGGCGTGGCCAATAAAGAGCGCGGCATCACCTCGGCCATACACACTCCTACCTTTGATATAGATGAGCGCGCACTGCTCATATCTATGGAGCTCACGGCGGCCATAGCCCTGAGTGACCTTTCTGCTATATAATCCACCAAATGGTTAGTGAATAATACAACAGGCGTGTTGTATATCTGGTTATATTAGTATATCACTAACCAAACACACTTGACAGCCTCTTGGGCTGTCATTATCTTGCTGCCCCATGATACAGTCAGAGAGACATATCTACCCTTCCTATGACCAGTTTGTATCCCGTCATAATAAGGAGTGGCTGCTACAGCAGCGTAGCAAAGTGATATGGCTCACAGGCCTGTCAGGCAGCGGCAAGACCACCATAGCCAAAGGCGTGGAGCGTGTGCTGTACGAGATGGGCCACCTGACCATGATACTGGATGGGGATAATGTACGTGCAGGCATCAATAATAACCTGGGTTTTAGCGCCGAAGACCGTACTGAGAATATCCGCCGCATAGCAGAGACCGCCAAGCTGTTTGTGCAGAGTGGTGTGGTGACTATTTGCTCCTTTGTCAGCCCTACGCATGCTATCCGCCAGGTAGCAGCGGATATCATAGGGCCTAAAGACTTCATAGAGGTCTATATCAATACACCCATAGAGCTCTGCGAAAGGCGTGACGTAAAAGGACTCTATGCCAAAGCCCGCAAGGGAGAGATCCCTGACTTTACCGGTATCAGTGCTCCCTTCGAGGCACCTCTACAGCCCGCGCTGGAGATCCATACCGCCGGCAAAAAAGTAGAAGATTCTATCAAAGAGCTGCTGGATCATATCGTGCCTATCATACAGCACGACGGCAGCAAGTAGCACATCCCTGCTACTTTGTTATTTTTGCGCAGTTTATACACTGACACATGCCTGAGATATTCTCCCTGACACCCACTCATTTCCCTGACTATGAGCTGATCGATTCCGGTCAGTTTATGAAGCTGGAGCGCTTTGGCCGCTATATCACTATCCGCCCCGAGCCACAGGCGGTCTGGGATCCGGAG
Organism: uncultured Chitinophagaceae bacterium; assembly: GCA_964571705.1. Lineage (GTDB taxonomy): Bacteria > Bacteroidota > Bacteroidia > Chitinophagales > LD1 > UBA1941. Next base: position 54,026 of record CAZNDJ010000002.1, on the reverse strand, counting down.
CAGAATATGAAAGAATGGGAGGCTCAGGCCCACGTGAAATTCATACCCCGCTCCAGCAGCTCAGGAGACTGGCGCAAGCTGAAGAATATGCCGGACCAGTGGCAGATAGAATATCCCCTCGGCCAGTCTGGCCAGGCTATCCGCTTCCGCCTCGGCCTCACATCATTCAAGCATGTGGGCATATTCCCGGAGCAGGGAGTCAACTGGGATTATATACAAGAGAGCATCTCTCAACTGAAAACCGAGAAGCCAAAGTTCCTCAATCTCTTTGCATATACAGGTGGTGCCTCCCTGGCCGCACGGGCAGCAGGTGCGGACACTACACACTTGGACTCTATCCGCCAGGTGGTCAACTGGGCCAATGAAAATATGCAGCTCAGCGAGCTGGACAATATCCGCTGGCTCGTAGAGGACGCGCTGAAATATGTGAAACGTGAAGTAAAACGCGGCAATAAGTACAACGGTATCATCCTCGACCCGCCGGCCTTCGGCCACGGCCCTACGGGTGAGAAGTGGAAGCTGGAAGACAACCTCAATGAGATGATGAAGAACGTGCTCGAGCTACTGGATCCTAAAGAACACTTTCTGATACTTAATGCTTATTCGCTTGGTTTCTCATCTATGATATTGGAGAATCTGGTAAGTAAAAAGGCAGATCCATCGGCACTGCAGATCGGCGAACTATATCTAAAAGATAAGTTTCAGAAACGCCTTCCCCTCGGCGCTTTCGTTCGCTTTAGGCATACCTAGAAATGGTGAGCCCTTGTTGTCACGCTTAAAAATAATTCATTGAATGACAATCAAGAGGGCGTAATACACATGGTATCTCTTCATATTTAAGAAGAGTATTATTAGTTTAGGTTTCACTCATCCCCAAGTGTTGTGGCCGGGCATCACCGGTCATGCTGGCGTATTATCTCCAGGCCAAAGGACCTGACGCGCCAGTAACCTCTGTTGTTATGCGGATCTCTTTTGAAAAGGTCTTAATAGGGTTCTTTGTGTTCATCACCATAGCAGTGATAGGGCTTGGCATACTCAATTATCAGAGCAATCGGTCTTATCACCGATCCGCTGCTGCGGTCAACCATACTAATGAAGTATTAAAACTCAATGCTAAAGCCTTGAGTACGGTGCAAGATCTGGCCGTTCGCAGCTATATTACCACAGGTGACTCAACACTTCTCACTGCATACCGGACAGCTAGCGGCAGCTTTAGTGAATATATCCGTGAACTAAGCGAGCTGACCCGTGATAATCCACAGCAACAAAAATTAATAGATTCACTTACCTACTATACCTCGCGTCGCAGTGCATTGTCACAGCAGTATCTCACTATGTATAAGGCTCACCCCTTGAGTGATTCTGACCTCCTACGGTACACCACTGAGAGCAGGGGCGGTATGACAGTTATTAAAAGATTATCGGGGCAGATTGCCCAAAATGAAGAGGACCTTCTCCTGACACGCAAAATCCTCACTCGTGTCAGCAGGGAACGTTTTGACACTTCTGTCACGCTGATTTTTGCTGCTATAGTGTTGCTTCTGATTGCATGCACCGCTGCGGTCATTTACTACATACGCCAGCGCAAAACCTTTGAATATAATATTACCCAACTCAATAATGACCTGCAGAAAAAGGTAGAAGAACTACATACTGCCAATAAGGAGCTGGAGTCCTTCTCATACTCAGTATCACACGATCTAAGAGCACCGCTACGCATCATAGATGGTTTTGCCAAGATCATATCAGAAGACCATGCCGATTCGCTAAATGAGGAAGGTAAGCGCTTCATAGATACCATCCGCTCCAACGCACAGCGCATGGGTATGCTTATAGATGACTTACTAAATTTTTCCCGTATCAGTCGCCGTGAACTGAGCCTGCGCGAGATAAATATGAATGCAATGGTAGAAAACGTATTAGATAATTTCATGCTGATAGATAAACCAAACGCTGTCATCTCGGTACAACCTCTTTGTAGTGCCATCTGTGATGACCACCTGATCCGTCAGGTATGGGTCAATCTCATTTCCAATGCATTGAAATACTCCAAAGACAAAGAGAAACCGGAGATCAGCATCACCTGGGAGCAGACACGCACTGAGATCATTTATGCGATAAAGGATAATGGCGTAGGCTTTGATATGCAGTATGCCGGCAAACTATTTGGTGTATTCCAGCGCCTGCACAAGGCTTCGGATTATGAAGGCACTGGTGTAGGACTGGCCCTGGTTCACCGCATCGTGACCCGGCACAGTGGGCGCGTATGGGCTGAGGCACAGCCAGATCAGGGTGCCACTTTTTACTTTTCCTTACCTAAAACCATACAATAAAACCACCTAACATGGAAAGCAAATCTGTAGAGATCCTTTTAGTAGAAGACAACCCTTATGAGGCGGAGCTCGCCATCAGAGGATTGAAAAAGCACAATTTTGCCAATAACCTACACCATATAGATGACGGTGCTGATGCATTGGATTTTATATTTTGCCGTGGCAAATATGCGGGCCATCATGCTGAGACCCCCAAATTAATACTCCTCGACATCAAACTGCCGCGCATAGATGGCATTGAGATACTCCGCCAGATCAAGGCACATGAAAAAACGAAATCCATCCCTGTAGTCATACTGACCTCGTCTAAGGAAAACCAGGATGTGAAAGCGTGCTATGAACTGGGGGTCAATAGCTATATCGTAAAACCTGTAGATTTTGATTCCTTTGCCAAGGCAGTAGCAGAACTCGGCATGTACTGGATGCTGCTCAATACAGCTCCTCCGAGATAGGATGGCTATTTGAAGTGGCCTGACTCTATCCAGCGCTCTAGCATTTTGTCTATCAGCGCATTAAATTGCTGTATCTCATCTTTATCCAGCTTCTTGAGTGGCTCTTGTATGTCGCTTACCACGCTGTCCATGCGCTTGAGCAGTTGCAGTCCTTTGTCAGTGATGATCACATCTACGGCACGGCGGTCATTTTCACATGTTACACGCTCCACGTAGCCAGCCTTGCGCAGGCGCTCTACTATACGTGAGGCATCGCTATTACGGTCTATCATACGCTCTTTGATCAGGCCCACAGTAGCCGGCTTTGGATGCTGGCCTCGGAGTATCCGCAGGGCATTATACTGCTGGGGAGTGATATCATATTCTTTGAAAACCTTCTGCTGCATGTAGTCTATGATACTATATACATAATACACCCCAACGAAAGCCTTGTGATATTCGTCGTTAAATTTCTTCTGCTTGATGATCTCTTCCAAAGTACCCATGTTTGCTAAACTAATAAATTCTAACGAATCAGGATTTTATATAATAGAAAGGGGATACACGTGTGCATCCCCTTTCATTATAACCAAACCCAAATTACTTTTTGGTGATCTCTGCATTCACTGTGATGGTCACATCGTCGCCCACTGCTACGCCACCGGCGTCCAGGGTCTTATTCCATGATACGCCGTAGTCCTTGCGGTTTACAGTAGTAGTAGCTTTGAATCCTGCACGGTTGAATCCATATGGATCCTTCACTGTACCATTATACTTTACTTCCCAGGTTACCTTCTTGGTCACACCCTTCATGGTCAGGTCACCGGTCAGCTCATACTTCTTATCATTGATCTTCTTGACACCTGTGCTTTTGAATGTGATGTCTGAATACTTGGCAGCATCAAAGAAGTCTGGGCTCTTCAGGTGGCCATCGCGTTTTTCATCATCGGTATTGATAGATGCTACCTTGATGGTGAAATTGACAGACAGGTCGCTGAAGTCAGCCTTCTCAGACTTCACATCACCAGAGAAATCCTTAAAATTTCCCGTAGCCTCAGATACCACCATGTGGGATACGCTGAAGTTTACAGATGAATGTGTTTTGTCCAGGTTCCAGCCTTGTGCTGAAGACGCTGCCGCCATAGAGAGGCCGGCAAAGAGGATGAAAAGCTTTTTCATATTGTGTTGTGTTTTTGATTTCTGATGCAAAGATAATGCACAACATTTAATGTTGCAACATTTATTCTTAAAAAATGTTAGCTGCTTTACTTTGTCTCCTTATTGATACTTTGAATAAATTGTACTCCGTTTTCACCCCACATCTCAATCGTATAGCATGGAAGTAACACGCCTCTTCGACTATCTGACCCTCATGGCTGCCGAGCGGCCGTCCCAGCCTTTCCTCTCCTCCAAGGTGACAGAAAATGGCACCAAGCATTGGAAGTCATACTCCTTTAAGGAAGTAGCTGAGATATGTGACAAGGTGAGCCAGGCGCTGCTCGACCTCGGCATCCGCAAGGATGACAAAGTAGCTCTCTGCGCTACCAACAGGCCGGAGTGGAACTTCATAGACATAGGTTGCCAGCAGATCGGAGCCATACTCATCCCGCTCTACCCTACAGCCTCTACCAATGATTTCCGTTTCATCTGCAATGATGCAGAGGTGAAGGTTGCTTTCGCCGGAGATCAGTCTCTGTACAAAAAGCTGGCAGAGGTGCAGGGCGACATACCATCCCTGCGTGAGATCTACACCTTCGATCCCGTAGCAGGCGCACCAAACTGGAAGACCCTGATAGATAAAGTGACTGATACCGCAGCCGTAGAGACCGCAAAAAAAGCTGTCAATGAAAAAGAGATGGCCACCATCATATACACCTCAGGTACTACCGGCAATCCGAAAGGAGTAATGCTCAGCCACTACAATATGGTGAGCAACCTCAAGGATACGGACCAGATACTTCCGTTTCAGGGTGGGGGCAAATCGCTCAGCTTCCTGCCACTGAGTCACATCTATGAGCGTGTAGGCTTCTTTGCTTATCTCAAAAACGCGATCCATATCCACTATGCAGAAAGCATGGACACCATAGCGGAAAACCTCAAAGAAGTACAGCCGTTTGTATTCACCACAGTGCCGCGACTACTGGAGAAGGTCTATGAAAAGATCATGGAGAAAGGTACGCAGACCACCGGGATCAAAAGAAAGCTATTCGACTGGTCACTGGTACTGGGCAATCGCTACGAACTAAACACGGACCTCGGCTTCTGGTACAATCTACAGCTGGCTATAGCCCGCAAGCTGGTCTTCAGCAAATGGCAGGAAGCGCTGGGTGGGCATGTACGCTTCATCATCACCGGGGCAGCGCCGCTGCAGCCGCGCCTGGGCAGGCTATTTAGCGCAGCTGGTGTCATAGTGCTGGAGGGCTACGGCCTCAGCGAGGCCTCTCCGGGCCTCAGCGTGACACGCGTCGAGGAGGAGGGCCGTATGATAGGCACTGTAGGCCTCCCGCTGCCTAGTGTACATATCAAGCTGGCCGAAGATGGCGAGATACTGGCCAAGGGACCAAACATCATGATGGGCTACTACAAGCGCCAGGACCTGACAGATGAAGTGATAGACAAAGACGGCTACCTCCACACAGGGGATATAGGTGAGTGGGTCAATAATAAGTTCCTTCGCATCACAGACCGCAAGAAAGAACTTTTCAAAACATCTGGTGGCAAATATGTAGCACCGGCCCCGATAGAAAATAAACTCAAAGAGTCCCTCTACATAGAGCAGGTGATGCTCGTGGGTGACAATGAGAAATTTGTCACGGCGCTCATCGTACCATCATTCCTCCATCTACAGACATGGGCCAGGGAAAACGGTATCCCATACGACAGCGATCAGCAGATAGTAGGCAATGAAAAGATACGCGCCCTGATAGACAAAGAGATAGCCAATGCCAATAAGGAATTTGGCCATGTAGAGCAGGTCAAGAAGTTTGTGATACTGGATAAGGAATGGACGATAGAGGATGGTGAGCTGACCCCTACACTAAAGGTAAAACGCAAAGTGATCCTGGGCCGCTACTCCGCGCTGGTCGAGGGTATGTATAATTGACATTTCAGATAAACAGGAAATGGTGTCTTCCTGCCCCAACCGCCCTAAGAAGCTGATGGCGCCTGCATTTCATGACAGCTAAACTATGTCTATGGGCAAGACAATTATTTTTATCGGCATCGGCAGTTTCATAGGAGGCGTACTACGCTTCCTGCTCTCACAGGCCATACAGTCCAGAGTGGAGGGTGGCTTTCCGTTTGGCACACTGGCGGTGAATGTGATCGGCTGCTTCCTGATAGGTATCGTATTGGGCCTGTACGAAAAGGGGTTCGTCACTGACCAGGCGCGCCTTTTTCTTGCTACCGGTATACTGGGTGGCTTCACCACATTCTCTGCATTCTCCAATGAATCTCTGGCACTGCTCCGCAGCGGGCAGCCTGCTCAGGCCTTGCTCTATGTGGGTGTGTCTGTAGTAGCGGGACTGACTGCCACATACATCGGCCTGCAGGCTCACCGGCTGTCATGATAAAATGTAACGAGGGATCACCTGCCGGCGATCCCTGTTACAAAAAAACTACCACTTAAAATTTATCTGGAGATCTCCAGTTTTTGAGAGCTATTGCCTGCTGCATTCAGCACCTTCACTTCGTAGATCCCTACAGTGAGGTCAGCTGTATTGATCGTCATGGTCTGTACGCCTGCACCAGCTATATTATGCTGTATCACCAGCCGGTCGGTCATATCATAGAGGCTGATCTCTGTATTGCCTCCGTTGCCAGCGTCATAGATGATATTGGCTTTCTGCGTAGCAGGATTAGGATAGATCATAAACCTGGCAGCAGTGCCGGCTATATCATTCACACCTGATGGTCCGATATTGTATCCCGCGCGGTAGGCCACGGTCTTGGCATGGCGGTTTATCACCGCGCTGGTCACACTGCTGGTACCGATGCTGAGGATAGGGAAGTATGCACTGTCCTGATACCAGGTATAGTACTCAAAATCCGCCAGCACAGGAAAAGGATTGCCACTCACCGTCACCGTGTCATGCTCCACGCGGTGGGCATGCAGGCGTACTACATTGTAGTAAGTACCCGCCGGAGTGGTCAGTGTGCCGTAGCCATCCACTACACCATTCACTGTACCTGACATTTTCGCTGGTCCACCGGTAGAGTGATATTGAGCGTAATAGTTGTCGTTATAGTTATTATTAAAGGAGAGCGGGTACGGATACTCATTAGCCGGGTCTGAGTAGATCACCGTATCCGGTTGCACATTGGCTATACGCTTGTAGAAGCCATTAGCTGCATCATTCTGGTAGTAGACGAAATAGTTGGTACCCGGATTCACCTCATGCAGGGCCACATCTGCAGTAGGGAAGAGTGCCCCATACCTCGTAGCAGATGGTGTGAAGAATGTATCGTACTGGAAGGCGCCGTTAGGACTCAGTGTACTGAAATTCCACGTGGCCGCAGCGCCGCCGGTGCCAGCCTGTACGCCGGTCGTATCTGCGAGTGTGAGCTTAAAACTGGTACCTGCTGCCGGAAAGGCACTCCCCGGGATAGAAGGCTGTGCCTGCAGTCCAGCCCAGCCTATGAGGCAAACGGAAAGAATAGTAAAGATCTTGCTTTTCATGATAATGGATTTAAGTGATGAATTTTTTGCTGATACAAAAGTCGCTGATCATCACTCCCTCAAAAAGGACAAAACCGCGCATTGCTTACCGTGCCTTTTAGGGATATATTCGTGGGCGGCAAAACGCATAGCTATGGCAAAACTGTATCTCGTCCGGCACGGACAGGCTTCCTTTGGAGCCGACGATTATGACAAACTCTCAGACCTGGGGCACAAACAGGCCACCTATATCCCGCAGCACTTTCCGCAGGAGCTGCACAGTCACCTGGCCATCTGGCATGGCACCATGCTCCGCCAGAAAGATACCGCACTTGGTGCTTTCCCTGACGCGCAGGCCATCGTTCATCCGGGCCTGAACGAATTTGACCACATGAATGTGCTCTCTGTACACCAGCCGGCCATACATGACCGAGAGAAGATGACGGCTATCATCATGGAGCAGAGCGATCCGCGTGCGTTTATGGAGAGCGAGTTTAAGACCGCCATGTCTAAGTGGATGCAGGAAGATGGCACCACGTCCTACCATGAGTCCTTTCGTGACTTCCGCTCACGAGTGCAGGATACCATGAGCGACATCATGGCCGCAGCACGCCGGGATGCGCACAAACATGTAGTAGCTGTGACCTCCGGAGGTGTCATTTCACTCTACATGACCCAGCTACTTGGCATGCCCGAGATCCGCATGGCCGATCTCAATCAGCACGTGGTCAACACCTCAATCACTTCTCTCCTCTTCAATGACAAACGCGCTACACTGAGCTACTATAATAACTACAGCCACCTGCCAGCAGATATGGTGACCTTCATCTAAAAAAACGGGCCGCCCCCCACCCAGGAGACGGCCCTTAAGTAAACCCTCGTTATGAAAAGTTTTACCGGGTTGTAGTAATGTTCAGTCGTTCATTGATCGCATCTATCTGAGCCTTCATGGTCTGCATCACCTTCTGCTGCTCTGTGGTAGATGATTGCAGCTTTTCATTGGCAGATTTCAGCGCTGCATTTTCTTGTTCCAGCTTTTGTGTCTTCTTATTGAGCTCCTGCACCGCGCCTATAGCTACAGCAGTGAGCTGATCAAAGTCTACAGAGTGCAGGTCATTCACCTTCTTGCCATAGACGAAGAGTACCTGGGCATCACCACCGCTCCACCCCTCTATGCTAAAGGACTCCGCTGCATTCACCTCAGATACTTTCACCTCGTATGACTTATTAGCGGCATCTATGATCTTGACCTCATCTCCCGATCTGAGGCCATGTGCATTTGCCATAGTGATCGTCAGCTTGTCACCCTCTGCCCTGATAGAGGCCGATGCAGCAAATATGCTTGGGATGAAATCCGTAGAGACCTTGACCGCAGATGGGATGGCCTTCTCCACCTCCTGAGCTATGAATCCGGTCTTTCCTCCTTCACCTTTCGTGACCTTATCTATATACTCGTAGTGCACCACAGGCAGCGCATCAGCTATGGACAGTGCAGATGCAGATGCTACTGGCTGTATCTCTCTCTTGATACGGCGGTCAGAGGTAGCATTAAACTCTGATGCCAATATGCGGCCCGATGCCCTCAGGCTCACGCCGCAAGAAGTACATGATGAGGTGCCTGTATTACCAGCCGAGTTGAGATAGCCGTAGCTGCCTTCATTAAAGTTTGGTGCAGACTGGATATCTACAGGTACTGCGGGAGCCGTGGTTCCTACACCGAGGTAGTTATTACCTGTCACAGAGATACCGGCAGCATTGGATAAGCCTAGTTGTACATAATTACTGGTACTACCATTTGCTACATAGCCATACCTCAACTCACCGACGTTATAGGCAGATGATGCTACGCCAAATCGTACTTGAGTTACATTGTTGGCAGTCGTATTACTTGGTGCCAGGAAATGTGCTACAGCGGCATAGTTAGCAGTACTGGACGTCTGCACATCCAGTGGCACGTTTGGCCCGGTAGTACCTATGCCCACATTCACAGCATATGTGCCAGTGCCACCCAGCACGATACTATTGCTGGTAGAAACCTTCGCATACGCTCCTATCGCTGTACTGTAGGAAAGTCCGCTAGTCACCACATCTGAGTATGTACCCAGAGCAGTATTATATGACCCTGTTGTATTGGAGGCCAGCGCGCGGCCACCTATAGCAGTATTGCTCTTGCCTGTCGTCGTATTCGTGATACTGCTGGTACCATAGGCCGTATTGGAGTCCGCACTGGTACTCTTGAACGCCGCAAATGTACCCATAATAGTATTTCCAGTACCGGTCGTATTGGCTACCAGTGCGTCAAAGCCCGTGGCCGTGTTGTAAATACCAGTAGTGGTAGCCAGCATAGCATAGTCGCCGATAGCAGTATTACCTGCCTGACTAGGCGTAGAGGTACCTGTAGAGGTAAAGCTTTGAAGAGCTTTGTATCCCACGGCTGTCATACCTACACCGTTTACATTTGATTGGAGCGCTCTGTCTCCTATGGCCACATTGTGATATCCTACAGTGTTTGCTAACAGTGCACTACCGCCTATCGCTATGCTGGCACTACTATCTGCGGTACTATTATAGAGAGCGGAATCTCCGATGGCCACCACATCATTTGAAAGACTACTCTTAGCAAAGGCGCTTCTACCAATGGCGACGATACCCGAGGCTGTAGAAACTGCCAGTCCAGCCTGATCACCCACCACCGTATTTCCTGACCCTGTAGTATTAGCTATCAGTGCATTATATCCCACAGCCACGTTGTCAGTACCCGTGGTATTAGCATTTAGAGTCTGATTTCCAAGTGCAGTGTTATTCGATCCCGTAGTGTTATTGGTTAGAGATGATGTTCCGAGAGCCGCATTGTAGTTGCCTGTAGTATTGTTATAGAGAGAGTGATCTCCCATTGCCACATTGCTGGCACCGCTGGTACTTTGGTTCATCGAAAGATAACCTATTGCTACGTTACTATTCGCAGCCACATTATTATTCAGTGCTCCGTGACCTATCGCTGTATTATAGTTACCTGTAGTATTATATTTCAGGGCATTATTACCCACGGCCAGATTAGATCCTCCTGAGGTATTGGATGTCAGAGCAGTCACACCTACGGCCAGATTTCTGCCTCCATCCACATTTGCTTTCAGAGCCTGATATCCGATTGCGGTATTCAGAAATCCTGTTGTGTTGGAGTACAATGTCTGGTAGCCCCAGGATGTATTCTGATTGCCGGTATAGTCCAGGTAGCCTGCTATATTATTATTGACTTTGATCTCCAGCGGCTGGGCATCTGTGGTACCTATAAAGTTTGTACCGACCGTAGTACCACTGTTACCTGTCAGGCTCCAACCCGTCAGGCTACTAAGTGATACAGTATTGCCACCTCCTATGGAGAGATTTGTACCGCTCAGATACAGCTGCTGAGAGTCCGTATTGGAAAATACTGTAGACGGTGCTACCCAGCTACCATTACCACTCGCGTCACTCTTCAGGATATAACCATTGTTAGCTCCTGCCGTCATTTGGAAATTGGTGGTTTTCGTAGTTCCTACCACCTCTAGCTTCTGGCCCGGAGAGTTTGTTCCTATACCCACTTTACCATTGCCTAATGCTGTGAGTACTGGTGTGCCAGCTACTGTCTGTGCACCAGTAGAGACATCCAGGATCACATTATCTGATCCTGTGCCGGCGATCTTTACTGCGAGTCCGTTTGCCGCTGAGCCGGTATTAGCATTGTAGATAGCCCCTGCATATCCATTGCCATTGACAGCCCATGTGAGGGAGTTGGTCACTATGCCGTGATTATCAGATCCTGAAATGTTTGTTGCAGTGTTAGCAAACAGCGATACGGGAGCTGTGGTACCTATCCCCACGCTACCACTATTGGTGATAGCCATTCTATTGGCATATCCTGTATAAAAATCAATACCAAACAGATTGGCAGCTCCGGTACGATTGGAGCCGACACCTTCCCCACTGCCACCGCCACCAAATATAATTGCATTAGATATTGACCCGCTATTTGTATTTGAGTTGTCTACATACACATTATTCTCCACGATAGCATCGCCACTGATATGAGCAGTACCATTGACATCCAGCTCTTCTGATGGAGAGGTAGTACCGATACCGACATAGCCACTGTTGTTATTATAAATATTACTTCCCGATTGGGTCCATACACTATTGAGCGTAGTGCCAGTATAGCTGAGACCTGTTCCAGCGTTCACTGTTGTGGCTAACGATGTAGGATTGACCCACGTACCATTACCGCTGGCATCGCTCTGGAGGATGTAGCCACTGGTAGCGCCATTGGTCATCTGAAAGTTGGTAGTTTTGGTATTGCCTGACACCTCTAGCTTATTACCCGGAGTGCTGGTTCCTATACCTACATTGCCACTCTTTAGTATCACCATGGCATCTGCCCGGCTAGCGGTGCCAGTACCTGCACCTACAGTAAAAACACGGTCTGCAGTGTTAATGGCAGAAGAGCTGACTGCTGTATAAGTAGTAGCATAGTTGCCTATGGTCAGCTCGCCGATAGACGGAGCATTATTGTACTGTCCCAGGGCTGTACCATAGTTGCCACGTGCGGTGTTGTTGGCATTCGCCACAAAGCTACCATTACCCACTGCAGAGTCCATATATCCCAGAGCCACAGAGTGGATACCTGATGCAATGCTGAGGCGGCCAGCCACGAGACTACCATAGCCAGTCACTTTATTCTGGAGACCGAATGCCTGAGAAACGTCTTGTGTCACATAGTTGCTGACGCCTGATGCAATGGAATTGGATCCGGTCACATTGCTATACGTACCTGTGATGGTAGAATATACCCCTGAGACCGTATCACTATATCCGGATATCAGCGCATTGTAATTAGTAGATCTGTTATGATCGCCAAAGATTGCATTGTGCGATGATCCGGCATAGTTATAGGAGCCAAACACAGCACTGCTGGTACCAGCCGCGGCGGTATCATTCAGACCTACTACTATGGAGTTATTGGCGGCCGCCATATTGTTAGCTCCGGCTACGAAGTTATTTGAGCCTGAGGCACTATTGCCAGATCCCAAGGCAGCTGAGGCACTGCCAGACACCTTGTTATTCTGGCCCATGGCCACAGCCAGGCTGGCACTTACTTTATTGCCTACGCCTATCGCAGCTGCATATGTATTTGATATGGTGTCATTATACCCTGATGCCAGAGCGTTGTATCCTGTCACTATCTGGTGATCACCAAATACCGCAGACTGATCTACCGTCACCTGATTGGCCCAGCCAGACACAATTGTATTACTACCGGATACAATATTGTTTTTACCTGACACATGACTATTAGACCCACTCACAGTATTTTGATAACCTAGTACAGCCCCATTCTGACCTGATATCGTATTGGAAGCTCCGCTGGCCAGGCTGGACTGTCCGGTCACAGTATTGCGGTCTCCCATAGCCACCCCTTCAAATGCGGTTACCTTGTTCAGATAGCCAAATATCGCTACACAGCTATGTAGGGCACTATCATTATTACCAGATACGATCAGGTGTCCCACGCCCGAGGCTACATAGTTATTGACACCACTCACCATTACATCCGTGCCATCTACTTTATTATTTATACCCGCCACCAGTGAGCTGGTAGCCCCCGTAGTATTGCCAGACCCTACTGCCAGAGAGGTGGCACCAGTCATCGTATTGGTAGCACCTACCATCACATTACCATTCGATTTGACGCGCATTGCTTCGCTACTATTTGTCTTTACTACGAGATCCTGCGCATCAGTCGTACCGACAAAGTTGGTACCGGCAGTCGTACCACTATTACCAGTCAGCGCCCATCCTGTCAGTCCGCTCAGTGACACCGTATTGCCGCCTCCTATGGAGAGAGCGGTACCACTCAGGTATAGCTGCTGGGAGTCTGTATTATTACTGATAGTAGTCGGATTGACCCACTTAGCATTGCCGCTGGCATCAGCCTGCAGTATGTAGCCACTTGCAGCTCCACTTGTCATCTGAAAATACTTGCTGGTCAGACTATCATTTACCGTCAGGTGATTATTAGTAAAGTCGCCATAAACAAGCGGAGTTGTAGTGTTGCTGTTATCTATATAAAGCTTATTGCTACCGGTTTCGTTTTGGCCCGCGAAGTAACCTAAAAAGACATTGCTACTACCCAGATTATTTTGGCCCGCGGCGTAGCCTACAGCAGTATTATTGCTGCCCAGGGTATCAAAGCTCAGAGTATGCGATCCGAGTGCAATATTGTTTACACCCGTAGTATTGCTGTGCAAAGCCCAATGACCCAAAGCAGTAGAATTATTACCAGTCGTAGCTGCCTTCATAGCTTCCCAGCCCACAGCAGTATTGTAGCTAGCAGTGGTAGAGTTTGTCAATGCCGATGTACCTACCGCTGTATTATTAGATCCGGTTGTATTGCTATACAAGGATATATACCCCATTGCCGTATTACTTTGGCCAGTTGTGGTATTATTCAGTGCGTGAGCACCTACTGCTGTCAGTTGCGAAGATGTCGTCATATTGCCCAGCGCAAAATTTCCGACAGCCGTGTTATCAGTACCGGTGGTCATAGATTGCAATGCCTGTACCCCGATACCGGTATTATAGCCACCGGTGGTCACATTTTTGAGTGCTTGAAATCCTATACCGGTATTATTGCCACCGGTAGTACCTGCTGCCAGGGCCTGCTGTCCTACCGCTACATTGGCTCCCCCTGAGGTATTTGATTGTAGGGCATTACTACCCACAGCTGTATTTTGTGATCCCGATGTATTGCTGACCAATGCCCAAAAACCCACTGCTGTACCTCCGGCTGTAGAATTTGCGAGAGCCTGATAGCCTACGGCAGTACCGTTGCCGGCGGTCGCATTATTTTTAAGAGCCTGATAGCCTATGGCCGTATTAGCTCCGCCAGTAGTAGCATTGTTGAGTGCCTGGTATCCAAATGCAGCGTTGCCCGTCCCTGTGGTCAAAGCATTGGCAGCCTGATAGCCGATAGAGGTACTATAAGGCGAAGCATAATCTATGTAGCCAGCCTTGTTGTTATTGACCTTCACCATCAGGGGCTGTGCATCTGTAGTACCTATGAAATTAGTACCCACAGTAGTGCCGCTATTGCCTGTCAGTTGCCAGCCCTTGAGTCCACTGAGCGAAACCGTATTACCGCCGGAAATGCTCAATGAGTCACCATTTAGAGATAAGGTCTGATCATCTGTAGCGGGATCTCCCGAAGGACCGGTAGGACCAGTTGGGCCGGTCGCGCCGTCGTTGCCATTTGCACCCGTTGCGCCAGTGGATCCTGTAGTACCTGTCGCGCCATCGTTGCCATTCGCACCTGTAGGACCTGTAGCACCATTCGTTCCGTTAGAACCAGCAGCGCCAGTGGGGCCGATCGCGCCGTCGTTACCATTCGCACCAGTAGCTCCCGTAGCACCTGTTGCACCATTCGTCCCATTAGCACCCGCAGGACCAGTTGGGCCGGTAGCGCCATCATTACCATTAGCACCAGTAGCGCCAGTAGAACCATTTGTGCCATTGGCACCAGTCGGACCAGTTGCACCATCACTACCATTAGCACCTGTAGGACCCGTTGGGCCGGTCGCGCCGTCGTTGCCGTTTGCACCAGTTGCGCCGGTGGAACCTGTAGAACCATTCGTACCATTGACACCTGCAGGTCCTGTTGGACCAGTAGTGCCGTCATTACCGTTCGCACCAGTAGTACCAGTTGCGCCAGTTACACCGTCTAAACCGTTCGTACCGTTTGCTCCAGTAGCACCGGTCGCACCAGTGGAGCCAGTAGCTCCGGTAGCACCATTCGAACCATTGGCACCGGTAGGACCTGTTGGGCCTGTAGCACCGTCGTTGCCGTTTGCACCTGTAGCACCAGTGGCGCCGGTTATACCATTTGTGCCGTTGGCACCTGTTGGACCAGTTGCTCCATCACTACCATTAGCACCAGTAGGTCCAGCAGGACCAGTCGCGCCATCATTGCCGGTTGGACCTGTGGCGCCGGTTGAGCCAGTCGCACCAGTGGAGCCAGTCGTACCATTCGTGCCGTTGGCACCTGTAGGACCAGTTGGGCCGGTCACGCCATCATTACCGTTCGTACCAGTGACGCCAGTAGAACCTGTCGCACCCGTAGCACCATTTGTACCATCAGCGCCTGCAGGACCAGTTGGACCTGTCGCACCATCGTTGCCGTTTGCGCCTGTTGCACCGGTTACACCATTGGCTCCATTCGCACCTGTGGGGCCCGTTGGACCTGTTACTCCGTCATTACCGTTAGCTCCAGCGGGACCAGTGGCACCATCTGCTCCGGTAGGACCTGTAGCGCCAGTGGCACCTGCGGCTCCATCATTGCCATTTGTGCCAGTAGCACCGGTTGCACCATTGATTCCATTCGCACCGGTTGGGCCAGTTGGGCCTGTTACTCCGTCATTACCATTAGCTCCAGTGGGACCTGTAGCACCATCTGCTCCGTTGGCTCCATTTGCACCTGTTGGACCTGTAGCGCCATCACTGCCATTAGTTCCATTCGCGCCTGTTGGGCCCGTTGGACCTGTTACTCCGTCATTACCGTTAGCTCCAGCGGGACCAGTGGCACCATCTGCTCCGGTAGGACCTGTAGCGCCAGTGGCACCTGCGGCTCCATCATTGCCATTTGTGCCAGTAGCACCGGTTGCACCATTGATTCCATTCGCACCGGTTGGGCCAGTTGGGCCTGTTACTCCGTCATTACCATTAGCTCCAGTGGGACCTGTAGCACCATCTGCTCCGTTGGCTCCATTTGCACCTGTTGGACCTGTAGCGCCATCACTGCCATTAGTTCCATTCGCGCCAGTAGGACCAGTAGCCCCGACGGAACCCGTTGCGCCTGTTGCGCCGTCATTGCCATTCGCTCCGGTCGGGCCTGTCACGCCATCAGCACCTGTAGTACCAGTAGCTCCAGTCACTCCGTTAGTTCCATCTATACCATTAGCACCTGTGACTCCTGTTGGGCCCGTTACGCCTGTTGCTCCGTCATTACCATTAGCTCCAGCGGGACCTGTAGCACCATCTGCTCCGGTGGCTCCATTTGCACCTGTAGGACCTGTAGCGCCAGTGGCACCTGCGGCTCCATCATTGCCATTTGCGCCTGTAGGACCGGTCACGCCAGCAGCGCCTGTAGCACCTGTCGCTCCGGTTACTCCATCAATTCCATTCGCACCAGTAGGACCGGTTGCACCTGTAGCACCCGCTGCACCGTCATTGCCATTCGCGCCTGTCGGACCGGTCACGCCAGCAGCGCCTGTAGCACCTGTCGCTCCGGTTACTCCATCAGTTCCATTCGCACCAGTAGGACCGGTTGCACCTACAGCACCATTGGTTCCAGTTGCACCTGTTGGACCAGTTGCACCAGTAGCACCCGCTGCACCGTCATTGCCATTTGCGCCAGTAGCCCCGGTTGCACCAGCAGACCCTGTTGGGCCTGTTGCGCCATCGTTTCCATTCGCACCTGTTGGGCCTGTTGGACCTGTTACTCCGTCATTACCATTTGCTCCAGCGGGACCGGTAGCACCGTCTGCTCCGGT
>CAZNDJ010000002.1:0-36927 GCA_964571705.1 uncultured Chitinophagaceae bacterium | reverse complement strand
CCCCGGTTGCACCAGTAGACCCTGTTGGGCCTGTTGCGCCATCGTTTCCATTCGCACCTGTTGGGCCTGTTGGACCTGTCACGCCATCAGCACCGGTAGCACCAGTGGCTCCAGTCACTCCGTTAGTTCCATCTATACCATTAGCACCTGTGACTCCCGTTGGACCTGTTGTACCATCTGCTCCGTTGGCTCCATTTGCGCCTGTTGGGCCTGTAGCACCATCCGCACCGTTTGTTCCATTAGACCCAGTTGCACCCGTGGCTCCATTATTTCCAGTTGCACCAGTAGCACCCGTACTGCCATTGATTCCTGTTACACCCGTAGCGCCTGTAGCACCAGCTGCGCCAGTGGGGCCGGTAGCTCCTACGTTTCCGTTTGCACCACTCGGGCCTGTAGGCCCAGATACACCAGTAGCCCCGTTTATGCCATTAGCACCAGTAGGTCCTGTAGCACCTGTGCGGCCAGTAGATCCACTGCTCGCATTGCCCGCATACAGCGCATATGGCACACTCATCAGCTGCGTAGTGCCCATATCTGTGTAGTTTGTCCCACCATTTACGTCCACCTCCACCTGCAGGTATTTGGGACCACTGCCCCACGCTACAGTGCTCAGGTTGCCACCGCCGGTACCTATCACAGAGTTGAATAGCCCAAACTGATTAGTAGTCTGTGCGTGTGTTTCCTGAAATACAACCGTACCAGTGGCAGTCTGATCATGTATTGTAAAACGGATAGCAACATGCGTGTTGCCTACTACATTTCCTTGTGCATTGCGCACGATCGTCTGATAGTTGATCCCTTGGGGGGGTGCCTGTGCTAACAGTCCCAGGCTGGATAAAAACATCGCGAAAAATATGAACTTCCTCATGTTTGGGTGGATTGATTGGTTTACTTGTGACGTCAAAAATCCGATACTCCTTCTTTCATTTTATGTCATATTTTTAAGCTTTGTGACAGAAGACACAAGCATGTATTTTGATCAAAAAATCACACATATAACTGATTATCAATAGATAAATAAAATTATATTGCGTCATTTTGTGACACTAAATCACTCAGCTAAATGGCATAAAAGCGTACTATTTCCACCCATTACCATACATTTGGAGTATGCGCACCTTGGAGTTGATCCGGGCATTCAGCCCGGATGAGATAAAAGAACTCACCTACAGCCTGACCCAGCACAAGCGACCGGGCCTGATCAAGCTTTTTACACAATTGGCGGAGGCTGTCAGGTCAAACACCGAACCCGATAATGTCACACTTTTCAAAAAAACATTTGGAGACACCTACAGTAAACAAAAAGACTATCTGCTACGCAATGAATTGAGACATCTCAACGATATCCTTTATAAATTTCTGGCCGAGCGAACTGCTCTTACGCATCTCCACAAAAATGAAAGCCTTTACAACTATTGGCTGGCTCGTGCATATTTTGAGCGCGGTGCCAAGGCACTGTTTAGATCTGACATAGATGGATTGATCAGCGGAGCGGCGGCACATCAGGAATCTTTTGAGACCATTGGATTGTCAGAGTCTCCGGCTATGCTCTCCATGAAGTCGCTCTGGATGATAGACAATCAACCAAAACTGCAGGAAAACCTGACGCAGCAGATAGATGCCCTTCGCCAGTGGGAAAAGGAGGAAAAAAAGCGCTTTCTCTACCGTCTGCGGGAGATAGAGGCACGCGAAGCATACTTCCAAAGCATCCTTCGCACCTTGGTGCCGGATCAACTGCCCGAGCCTGACCTACGTACGCCGGGCCAGACTATCATAGACCTCTCTGATATATCAGCTACTGATGTTTTCGCAAGGTACACTGTGATGAAAAAGCATGCCTTTCAGACACGCGGGCTAGTGCGCATAGAGGTACTGCGGCAGACGCTCGCCCTCACAGAGAGCGAAGAGGCCATAGCCATACTCACGCATCGCGCACGCTTTGCCACCAGAAACCAACTCGGTATGGAGCTCATTGTTCAGGGTCAATATGAGGAGGGAGACTACCACCTCGAGAGATGTATTACCGAAGGCGCTTCATACAAATGGCCAAACTTCTTCTCCACGGTACATAATTATATGGTCAACCAGATCAATCTGCGCCAGTATGAAAAAGGTATCCGCATTTATCAGGAGTTCAAGGTTATGATCGAGGCCAATAGGTTGAAAAATCAGGGTCGGTTATTCCTGGCCTATTTTTATCTATATATGGGCAATGATGACGAAGCCATACGCCTGCTGCCGAGAGAGACAGAGCTCTCAGTTCCACTGCAGATCATTGCACGCTTTATTTATGCCATTTCATTTCTGATGCGCCGGGAGCATGCGCTGGCTGTGACCGAGCTAAAAAACCTGAGGCGGTCCGTAAAAGCTATCAAAACAGGCGACTACACCCCCCAGCTAAAGATAATCGACCTCTACCTGCGCTATGCAGGCGCCGCCCTCAAAACAAAAAGCGAACAAAAGCAGATCATTGCCAGCCTTCAGGCCGAGGTATCGGGCCAGTATGATGTCTGGCGCCGTCTGGCAGGGGTAGATGTTGAGTTGCTCTGGCTCATGGACCAGCTAGCTGCATAGTGAGTGAAGGTGAAGACACCCCATGGGAGTGCCTTCACACGATGACCCACCCAGATCATTCTCTTAAAAAGTATCCCGAATTTCCTATCCGATCGATGCGCGTACTACCAGTATGATCATAGAATGTGCTCCTACATACAAATAAAACGCATAGGCGATGAACTATACCCCATAAAAAACCCATAGACTATGAGGATAATCCTTTTCTTTGGCTATAAAGAGCTACAACAGTATGAGCAGGCCGCCTATTGATGTCTTTCATAATTTTTCATCCTATCAGGAGTGCAGAGATGCGCTCTATCCATACCTCCGCCGCACAGGCAGGAAGCTACCGGAGAAAGACCGGATGGCTATCCTTCTTCAGATAGCTTTCTGTGAGGTGATATTAAACCGTATCCTGGAGGGCCAGGACCTTCTCGGACAGTGTGAGGTCTATATCCTGGAGCATGGTCTTGAAGAGGAGCGTGCGCTGCTGTTTCACACCCGCTGCCGCCTGCTGATGCATCACGCGCACTTTGCCGATGCACTCGATTATGGGCTCCGCGCACTTTTTATATTCCGGCAGCACGCCTTTCCTTTCCTCACTATGATCACGTCTACCTGCTGTGGTGTAGCCTGCTCCAATCTCAACCTTTTCACCGAAGGCATAGACCATTTGACAGAGTCGCATCGTATTGCCCTGTCTATTGGTGACGTACGTTCTGCCCTCCTCGCTACAGCCAATCTGAATGAGATAAGGCTGCGGGTCATGTCCGCAGAAGATTGCATTGATTACAACAAGCAGCTCCTGACCGAGATATCTCAGGAGTATGGCCATAAACCCAGTATAGCCGAGGCTGGTGCCAGCATGCACCTGGCCCACCTGTACTGCAGACAAAAAGAATATACACTAGCATCCAGCTACGCTGACCGTGCACTGGGAGTGATGCAGCAGTTTGACTATCTGCCACCACACCATTTTATCTATACCAATATTTTTGTGGTCAAAGCGGAAATAGCCGGAGGCCAGGGAGATGAGAAAGCGATGCTGCGCTACTCTGATGAATGTATCAGTAGAGCACGCCTGATACACAAGGTCACCCCTGAGATAGATATCTGCTTTCTTTTATTCAGGTACTACCTGGCGCACGGTCATCCCCGCAAGGCTAAAACACACCTCAACCGGGCAGCCACCCTGATACCAGATGATGACCGAGGCTCCCTCTATCAGGATCTGGCAGAAAACCGCTGTACCTACTACGCAGCCACAGGAGATGCCGCACAGGAGCTTCGCGAGTTTCGCATATTGTATGACTACAAGATGAAGGCGCAACAAGATGGACTGAATAGCAGAGTAAAATACCTGAATAGCGTCCACACGCTGGAGCTACAGCAACGGGAGATAGAGCAGCACAAGGCTGAGCTCGCACACAAGACCCAGGAACTCAACCTGACCACACACCACCTGCAGCAGCGTACCCAGCTGCTCAATGAGCTAAAAGAAAGTCTATCAGAATTGCGTCGCGGCCGGCACAAACCAGACGCTATTTTTCGCACTATCAATAGAGCCATAGATCAGGCATTCAGCAAGGAGGAATCTGAGAAACATCACTTCCGCGAGAAATTTGACGAGGCACAGCGGGGCTTTATAGCCAGACTGCACAGGAAATATCCGGCCTTGTCTCCTACCGAGTGTCGTGTATGTGCGTTGCTCCGGTCGGGGTTCAACACAAAGGATATCTCCTCCCTCCTCTCTACCTCATACCGCAATATCGAAAATCACCGCGTATCCATCCGTCGCAAAATGGCATTAGTCCGTGAAGATAACCTTACACTTTTGCTATCTGCCATAGAGTAAATGTCTCGGTTACTTTTGATCAGAGACCTACTTCCCGGTTTTACTTAAGTTTGCCCTTGTAAAACCTCTGCTATGATTCTGGAAATACTCTATACTGGCAACTCACTTGAAAAATTCAGCACGGCTACGGAGGTGCCACAGTCGGGCAAGGCTATCAAAACAGTGCAAGCCACTAACTTCACCCAAGAAGATATACCAGGTATCGCGCAGCGGTTTTCGTTGGATCTGTCTTTTATGCAGCATAGTGAAGACATAGAGATCAGCTCACACTTTCATGAAATGCCAGGACAGCTGTCATTCAATTTTTCTATACCCTATATGGAGGGTAATACAGTAGTAGAGCAGCAGGTTTTCTTTATCATAAAAGAGCAGACCTTATACTCTTTTCAGGAGAAAGACCTCGATGAGTTTTTCCCCTTGAGCCTACGTGTCAAATATGAAGCACGGTTTCTGCAGATAGGAGATGACATTGCGGATATGCTTACTCTTCTCATAGGTATGGTCGGAGATTATTTTGCAGATTTTACAGAGTTTATATCAAAGCGCATCAAGCAGATCTCGAGCCGCAATCTTAAGCAACAGCACTACAGCGATGCGGACCTTGATGTCATCACAGAGCTCAACTTTACCAATATCATCATCAAAGAATCTCTCACCGAGTTTCGTCGCATCCTGATATTGCTCAAAAGGAGCAACTATCACGACCTGTCTATCGGCACTCAGATAGCAGATGAGCTGGGAGATATCTCCGTAGTAGCTGAGCATATTCAGTATAATTTTGACCGCCTGGACGACCTGAAAGAAAATATCACCAGCAAAATAGACCTGGAGCAAAACAAGATATTCAAAACACTGACAGTCATTACAGCCTGCATTTCGCTGCCTACATTGATAGCCGGCGTGTATGGCATGAATTTTAAAGACCTGCCAGTATCAGGATGGCACTACGGCTATATGGTAGTGATAGGCATGATGTTGCTTAGTTTCCTATTACCTATCATTTTTTTCAAATGGAAGCGGTGGTTTTGAGCCTTATCTGATCAGTGTCACCGTACCTGTCTTCTGGGTCTGCTGACCATTCCTAAACTTTATGGATAGGTAGTAGGAGTATATCTCTGACGGCTGTGCCTGACCTTTGTAAGTGCCATCCCAGCCAGTGGCCGGATCTGCCGCTTCAAAAACAACCTCGCCCCAGCGATTATAGATCGTGAGGTGATAGTCATCCACACCTCGCGCCAGAATATAGAAGACATCATTCTTCCCATCTCCATTCGGCGTGAAGGCATCTCCTGCTGCTATAGCCGTTTGTACATGAATCGTATCATTGGCTACTGCCATACAGCCATTATTGTACTGTATCGTGAGAGTATAGATGTTCAGTGTATCCGTCGCATTTGCCGTACTCAGTAGTGGTGCTGGACAGTCAGTACAGCTCAGCCCCAGCGCAGGACTCCATATATACCCCTGTGATACTAGATGAGGGATACCCCGTGAATGCCGATAAAAGCTGCACATCATTTCCCTGCAGTACAGTGTATCAGCAGGTAGTATCTCTGCGTATGCTTGTGCCGGCTCGTTGATCGCCGCCGCTGCGGCACTGGCAGTACAGCCGTTTGTATCGGTGATCTGCAGTGAGTAGCTACCCGCCATGAGACCACTGTCTATAGCCTCTGTACTGCCATCGCTCCATAGATACTGATAGGCGCCCGGGGGAGAGATACTCGCCGTGATATATCCATTCCGGTAACCATAGCAGGATATATCATACGGCGTGAGTGCCACAGTCGGGATAGCATTGACTATCACAGTTTCACTATCTATAGCCACACCGCATCTGGGTACTCTATAGGTCACAGTATAGGTAGCGGTGTATGGAGGGCTCACCGTGACTGATTGAGTAGTAGCACCTATAGGGTTCCAGGTCCAGGTACCGCCTGCTATATTAGGCACAGCAGTTATTATAGCATCGTGGCCATCACACACAGCAGTATCGCGTACAGAAAGCGCTGGCTGCGGCGTGGCAGTCACCATAAGACAATAGCATGTACACTGGGTTTAAATGGACTCAGCATTTTTCACATCTGGTAGAGGCGGTCTATATCCGCCTGAGTCAGCACCCTATGATAGATAAAAAGCTCATCGAGGCTACCAGACCAGTAGGTACCACCACCATCTCCGGCCAGCCAGAGCGGGCTGCTTTGGGCTGCAAGTGTATGAGGCCAGCTAGTAGTTTGTGTCAAAATACCATTGATATAGATCCTTATGTCGTTTCCGTCATATGTCCCTACTACATGCGTCCACTGCTGCGAGTGAAAAAGCCCGCCAGCAGAATTAGTAGAAGGCAGATACGCTGCAAAACCAGTCGCCCATGAGCTGGTATAGAAACCGTAGCCGTAGCTATTCAGGAAATAAGTGGTAGGATTAGTCGTATCTGTTTTCATCCACATGGAGAAACTAATGCCAGTAGGTGTCGTGATCGGTAGGTTAGTGTACTCCAGATATTGGTCTACTCCGTTAAAGGAGATACCCATCCCATGCACTCCCGTCACAAAGGCGGCACTATTGTGATTGGTGCCCGTAGCGTGCGCCACTACATCATTGATACTACTGTTCTCAAAATTGAAGTAGGCGGCCAGTGAGTCCGTGGGATAATAAGGCGCTGAAGTTGTATTACTTTTCTTGCAGCCTGCTGATCCGTCTATGGCTATCAAAGCGAGGATAAAAAAGAATGTCCTTTTCATTGTAAGAGTAGTAATATGAACAAGTAAACGTCCCCTTTCTTTTATTAGATTTTTATGACATCAGTCCTGATCCCGGCAGACGGGTATCATATCCGTACTATTTTTTTTCCTGCCAGAGGTTGCTAAAGTGTAAAAAGCGCCTATATTTGCAATCCCTAACGAAAACGGATTGGTAGTTCAGTTGGTTAGAATGCCGCCCTGTCACGGCGGAGGTCGCGGGTTCGAGTCCCGTCCAGTCCGCAAAAGCCCCTCTCATGAGGGGCTTTTTGCTTTTGGTCCCTGCTCCTGACAGTCTCCAGGTTCTCTTTTCATAGGGATATCCCCACTTTATATCTCTTCATCCAAAGCTTTGCCTGTACAAGGTTTTTGTTGTTTTTGCTCTCAATGCATTAAAAATAAGAGCAATATAAATCTGTATAGTATATAATTCAAAATCACGGTCGTGGGGAAAAGATCAACCATGCTACTGCGGTAAATCATTGGCTTATGTGGCCCGTAATGATACATTCGCGCCTGTCTATTTATACAATAGCCATTTTGTAACGCATTTAAAATCTTTTGTTTAATCAATAGCACTCGCATGAGCAAGTTTCCCATTCGTCTCCGGTACATCGTCAGCGCCCTCGTTTTGTCTATGGGCCTGACTGCCTCTGCCCAGACCGAAAAACAGGTAGAGCCGATCCTCCAGAAGTATCAGGAGCAGCTGAAGTTCATAGAAAATAAAGGCCAGTGGCGGCCACAGGACCTCTACCGTGCCTCTACTACATATAGTACGGTACAGGTCATGAAAAATGGCCTCCTGCTCTCCGTACTGGATCCTGCTGCCATCGGTGCAGCGGCTCGCCTTGAGAATGAGATAGAAGAAGCTGAAGCGCATGGCCAGCCAGCGCCGGCCAATGACATCATGGTCACCCAGCACGCCTGGATGGTAGAGTTTGTAGGTATGGAGCCGACTGCGCGCGTGAGTGATCGCGGCCAGCAGGATGCGTACTTCAACTACTTCCTCGGCAGCGACCGCAGCAAGTGGGCCAGCAATGTACACAGCTACTCAGAGGTCTGGTACAATAACGTATATAATAAGATAGACTGCCGCGTCTATACCGGCGCCGGCAATGCCGTAGAGTATGACCTCATAGCCTATCCTGGCGCAGACATCTCTGCCGTGCAGCTGAAGTACACCGGCCTGAATGGTCTCTCCGTAAATGGGAATGGTGAACTGGTAGCCAAGACGGTACTCGGCGATATAGTCTATCCGCAGCCGGTAGCCTACCAGACCATAGACGGCAAAAATGTATCTGTCAAAAGCCGCTATACTCTCGCCGAAGGTAATGTGGTAGGCTTTGAGATGGGTGGCTATAATAAAGCATACCCTGTGGTCATAGACCCGGTAGCACTGCGCTGGGGTGTCTATATCAGCAATGCCAGCGGCGCTGGTACCACAGGCCACAATCACGGTATAGACGTAGACGCCAGTGGTGGTATCTATGTGACTGGCCGTAGCTCTGCGGTCAATTTCCCTACCACAGCCGGCGTGATACAGACTGCCAATGCAGGCTCTCAGGATGGATTTATCTGCAAGCTCAATCAGGCTGTGAATGTAGGCGATGCCGGCAGCCTGGCCTGGTCTACCTACATAGGCGGCACCGGCTCAGAAAACATCTATGCACTCAAACTAGACAACTCAGGAAATATCTATATCACAGGTACCTCTGCAGCTACCAACTATCCTACGACAGTAGGTGCCTACCAGACAGCATCTGGCGGTGGTACAGATGCCGTAGTCACCAAAGTAAACAGTACAGGTACATCACTGCTGTACTCTACCTATCTCGGTGGCGCTAGTACCGATCAGGCCAACTTCATCTATGTAAACGCCAGCGGCGAAGCTTTTGTAGCTGGCAATGCACTCACAGGATTCCCTACTACAGGTGGAGCATACCAGACAACTTTCGCCGGTGGTGCAGGTACTGGTGATGCCTTTTTTGCAAAGCTGAATGCTGCCGGATCTTCCCTCCTATATTCTACTTATTACGGCGGCACGGGCAATGACCAGTTCACATGTCTGCGCCCATCAGGCACCAGCGATATTGTACTAGTAGGTGTCACTACCTCAGCGGCCTCCATCGCTAGCGTCGGCGCCTACAAGACCAGCCTCGTGGGCACCGCCAATAACGGTATGGTGGTTAAATTTTCTGTCACACCTACCTTTAGCCGTACATGGGGTACCTATATCAATCCATCTGCCGCAGGCAATGTGGTGACCCTCCTCTGCCAGCAGGTAGACAACTCCGGTAATGTATATATAGGTGGTACTACTAATGGTATCAACGCATCAGCGATCACTACCGGTGCGTACCAGACTGCTATAGGCGGTGGTACTGACATCTACATCGGCAAACTGAACAGCACAGGTACCTCTATCCTGGCCGGCACCTACGTAGGCGGCTCGGGCAATGAGACACCACTCATGGGCCTTAATATCGACAACTTCGGCAGTGTATATGGACTCGGCTATACTACCTCCACCAATATCACTACCACAGCAGATGCGCTGCAGAGCAGCAATCAGGGTACCATAGATGCCCTCATTATCAAGATGGCCCCGGACCTCGGCTCGGTGAAATACCTTAGCTACTGGGGTGGTACCACAGATGATACAGACCCTGTAGGCTATGACGGTATCAAGTTTAGCAACTGCCGCTTTTATACCGCTATCACTACCTTCTCCAATAACGCACCGATGTCTGCCGGAGCATACCATGCTACCCGCACCAGCGCCACCTCTGTAGATGAGCCTGCCGTAGTAGTATGGAGCAATCCTCCGGATGTGACCAGCGATACTATCACCGGCAATGAGAATGTGTGCGCAGGCACACCTCCATCTCAGGGTGTCACAGGTACTGCTACTTCCTATGTACTCGCACAGATCAATAGGAACGGGGCTATCACCAATCAGACAGCGCAGGCTATCACCTACTCATGGGAGAAAAGTACAGACCTAGTCACCTGGACCACCATAGCTGGTGCTACAGGCCAGTCACTCACCAGTGGCCAGATCGGGTCGCTCACTGTGACCACTTACTTCCGCCGCAATATCGGCTCTGACTTTTGTACCGGTGGCACCGTGGTGACCAAGACCGTGACCAATATTGCCGCGCCGAGTGGCAGCGAGGGCAGCGGAGGCACCGTATGCCGTGGCCAGAGCATCAGCCTGAGCGTATCAGGCACTGTGGGTGCTACATTTGACTGGACCGGTCCGGCTGCTTATACTGCAGTAGGTGCCAGCCAGACCATCACCAATGCACAACTGGTAAATGCTGGCAACTATATCGTGACCCAGACAGTAGGTGGATGTACTTCTCCTCCGGATACCGTAGCAGTAGCTATCGTAAACTGTAAACCAACTGCCGGGGACGACACATACACCATCAATGAAGATGCTACGGTGACTGCCAATGTGGACTCTAATGACAGTGACCCCGATTCTGATCCGCTGACCTATACCATCCTCAGCGGCGGCACTGCAGCTACCAATGGCACCCTGGCCCTCGACGCCAGCGGCAACCTGACCTATACGCCAAATGCCAACTTTAACGGCAGCGTGTCATTTACCTATACGATATGTGATAATGGCGTACCGGCACCGGTACTCTGCGATACTGCTACAGTATCTATTACGATCAATGCGGTGAACGACCCACCGGCAATAGTAAATGACAATAACACCACGCCGGAAGATCAGCCTGTATCAGGCACTATCCTGACTACAGACAGTGATCCGGATGGCACGCCACTTACAGTCAATACCACACCGGTGAGCGGCCCTTCTCATGGCGCTATCGTGGTCAATACAAACGGCACCTACACCTACACGCCTGATCCAAACTTCAACGGCACAGATGTTATCATTCTCTCCGTATGTGACAATGGCATACCACTGCCGGCGGCTTGTACTAATGATACACTCACCATCACCGTGACACCGGTCAATGACCCACCAGTAGTAGTGAATGACAATAACACCACTCCGGAAGATCAGACTGTATCGGGCACCATCCTGACTACAGACAATGACCCTGACGGCACTACGCTGACAGTCAATACCACGCCGGTGAGCGGTCCATCTCATGGCGCTATCGTGGTCAATACCAATGGTACTTATACCTATACTCCTGCTCCGAATTTTAACGGTACAGATGTGATCGTGCTCTCCGTATGTGATGCTGGTACACCGCTGCCGGCCATCTGCAGGAATGATACACTGACCATAACTATCACTCCGGTCAATGATCCACCAGTAGTAGTGAATGACAATAACACGACACCGGAAGACCAGCCGGTATCAGGCACCATAATCACAACAGATAATGATCCCGATGGCACGCCACTCACAGTCAATACCACACCGGTGAGCGGCCCATCGCACGGGGCTATCGTGGTCAATACTGATGGTACCTACACTTATACTCCTGCTCCTAATTTTAACGGTACAGATGTGATCGTACTCTCTGTATGTGATGCCGGTATACCACTGCCTGCTGCATGTACTAATGATACACTCACTATCACCGTGACTCCGGTCAATGATGCGCCTCTGGCTAGCAATGACGCTAATAGTACAAGTGAAAATACACCAGCGAGCGGAAGCGTAACAGCTAATGACAGCGATATAGATGGCCCAGCTGCCAACTACACAGCGGCTACAAGTCCGGCAAATGGTTCTGTGACTGTCAATACAAATGGTACATATATTTACACGCCGGCTCCTGGCTTTAGTGGTGTAGATTCCTTCACCTACTCCCTCTGCGATGGCGGTACCCCAAATCTGTGTGACACTGCTACCGTGGTCATCACCATCACTCCTGTCAATGATCCACCTGTGATAGTGAATGATAACAATTCCACACCGGAGGACCAGCCGGTATCAGGCACTATAATCACCACAGACAACGACCCTGATGGCACACCACTCACAGTCAATACCACACCAGTGAGCGGCCCATCTCATGGCGCTATCGTGATCAATCCTGATGGCACTTACACTTACACTCCGGCACCAGATTTCAGCGGTACGGATGTAATCGTAGTATCTGTCTGCGACAATGGCATACCACTGCCGGCAGCTTGCAGCAATGACACGCTGACCATCACCATCACTCCGGTCAATGACGCACCGGTAGCAAATGATGATACAAAGACCACTAATGAGGATACTCCGGTATCAGGCTCTGTGACCGCCAACGACAGCGATGTAGACGGCCCTGCGGCAAACTATACCGCAGCAAGCATCCCGGCGAATGGCACAGTAGTAGTGAATCCTGACGGCACCTATACCTACACCCCAGCTCCAAACTTTAATGGTGTAGACTCTTTCACTTACTCACTCTGCGATGGTGGCACACCAAACCTGTGTGACACTGCCACAGTGGTCATCACCATCACTCCGGTCAATGACCCACCAGTGATCGTCAATGACAATAACACCACTCCGGAAGACCAGCCTGTATCAGGCACCATCCTGACCACAGACAACGATCCCGATGGCACACCACTCACGGTCAATACCACACCCGTGAGCGGCCCATCTCATGGATCTATCGTGATCAATCCTGACGGCACTTACACTTATACGCCGGCTCCGAATTTTAGCGGCACAGATGTGATCGTAGTGTCTATCTGTGACAATGGCATACCACTGCCTGCAGCTTGCAGCAATGATACACTGACCATCACCATCACTCCGGTCAATGATGCACCGGTAGCAAATGATGATACCAAAACCACAAACGAGGACACACCAGTATCAGGCTCCGTGACTGCCAATGACAGCGACGTAGATGGTCCTGCGGCAAACTATACCGCTGCCAGCACTCCGCTTCACGGCAGTGTAGTCGTCAATCCTGACGGCACTTACACCTACACACCGGCTGCTAACTATAATGGGGTAGACTCCTTCATCTACTCACTCTGCGACGGAGGTACACCAAACCTGTGTGACACTGCTACAGTAGTAATCACCATTACTCCGGTCAATGACCCGCCAGTGATCGTCAATGACAATAACACAACACCGGAAGACCAGCCTGTATCAGGTACCATCCTGACCACAGACAATGACCCTGACGGCACACCACTAACGGTGAATACCACACCGGTGAGCGGCCCATCTCATGGATCTATTGTAATAAATCCTGACGGCACTTACACTTATACCCCGGCACCAAATTTCAGCGGCACCGATGTGATCGTAGTATCTGTCTGCGACAATGGCATACCACTGCCGGCTGCTTGCAGCAATGATACACTGACCATCACCATCACTCCGGTCAATGACGCACCGGTAGCCAATGATGATACCAAGACCACTAACGAGGATACTCCGGTATCTGGCTCAGTGACCGCCAACGACAGTGACGTAGACGGCCCTGCTGCCAACTACACTGCTGCCAGCACTCCGCTTCACGGCAGTGTAGTCGTCAATCCTGACGGCACTTACACCTACACGCCTGTAGCCAACTACAACGGTGTAGACTCTTTCACTTATTCTCTCTGCGATGGCGGCACACCAAACCTGTGTGACACCGCTACCGTGGTCATCACCATCACCCCGGCTAATGACCCGCCTGTAGCTAACAACGATGTAAAGACAGGCAATCAGGACCTGCCACTCACTGGCACCGTAACCGGGAACGACAGCGATATAGATGGCCCTGCGGCTAACTACACCGCGCTCACCACCACTACAAATGGTTCCCTGACATTCAATCCTGATGGCAGCTTCACCTACAATCCGAATCCAGGCTTTAACGGGATAGACTCCTTCGCCTATGTGCTGTGTGATGGTGGTACGCCTGATCTCTGCGATACTGCTACGGTTAAACTCATCATAGACAATGTAAATGACGCTCCGGTAGCAGGCGATGATGTGAATACCACCAACGAAGACGCTCCGGTGTCAGGCTCCGTGACAGCCAATGATAGCGATCCGGATGGCCCCTTTGCAAACTATACGGCAGCTACAGCGCCGGCTAATGGTACTGTAGTAGTGAACCCTGACGGCACCTATACTTACACTCCGGCTCCAAACTTTAACGGAGTTGATTCTTTCACTTACTCGCTCTGCGATGGCGGCACTCCGGAGCTGTGCGATACAGCTACCGTCGTCATCACCGTAGCACCTGTGAATGATGCACCGGTAGTAGTGAATGATGTAAACACTACAGCAGAGGACACTCCGGTATCTGGTACTATCCTGACCACTGACAGTGATCCTGATGGCACATCGCTGACGGTGAACACAACACCTGTCAGTGGCCCGAGTAATGGTACGATCATCGTAAATCCTGATGGTACTTATACCTATACGCCAGCACCAAACTTCAACGGTACTGACGTGATAGTCCTGTCTGTATGCGATGCGGGTATTCCACTCCCTGCTATTTGTCTGAATGACACGCTGACCATCACTGTGACGCCGGTCAATGACGCTCCGGTAGCAGGCGATGATGCTAATACAACCAACGAGGATACTCCGGTGTCAGGCTCAGTGACTACCAATGACAGCGATGTAGACGGTCCTGCGGCCAACTATACTGCGGTCACGGCTCCCGCCAATGGCACAGTCGTTGTCAATCCTGACGGCACCTACACTTATACCCCTGCTGCTAATTTCAACGGTGTAGACTCTTTCACCTACTCACTCTGCGATGGTGGCACACCTGACCAGTGCGATACTGCTACCGTGGTCATCACCATCACTCCGGTTAATGATGCACCGGAACTGGTGAATGACGTGAACACAACGAATGAGAATACTCCTGTATCTGGCACGATCCTCACCACAGACGCGGATCCGGATGGCACACCGCTCACGGTAAATACAACACCTGTCAGCGGTCCGTCAAATGGTACGATCATCATGAATCCTGATGGCACTTACACCTATACACCGGGTGCCGGATTTAGTGGTACAGATGTCGTCATCCTCACTGTCTGCGATGCCGGCACACCACTGCCAGCCAGCTGCGGCCTGGATACACTGACCATCACCGTCCTGCCAGTCAATGATCCTCCTGTAGTGACCAATGATGTGAATACAACTCCTGAGGACACTCCGGTATCTGGCAATATCCTGGCCAATGGTGATACTGATCCTGATGGTACCACGTTGACTGCTACTACCACTCCGGTGAGTGGTCCGGCACATGGCTCTATTGTCATATCTCCTGATGGTTCTTACACCTACACACCTGCTGCTGATTTCAACGGTACCGATGTGGTCGTCATAGCTGTTTGCGACAGCGGTACGCCACTGCCTCCTGCCTGTATGAATGATACATTGGTCATCACTGTCACTCCGGTGAATGATGCACCGGTAGCTGTCAATGATACTTTCAGCACACTGGAAGACACACCAGTGAGTGGCACAGTAGGTACCAATGACCATGATGTAGATGGTCCTGCGGCTACATACGCTGGCATCACAGTTACCTCAAACGGTACGCTGCTGTTTAATGCAGCCGGCAACTTTGCCTACGTGCCAAACGCTAACTTCAATGGCATGGATTCGTTTACGTATTCACGCTGCGATGGCGGCACTCCGGCACTTTGCGATACCGCTACGGTATATATCACTGTAGTCCCTGTCAATGACGCGCCGCTCGCTGTCAATGACACCACTACTACCGCAGAGGACACCCCGCTGAATGGTACCATAGCGACAAATGACAGCGACGTAGATGGCCCTGCGGCCAGCTATACCGCACTCACCACCCCTGTCCACGGCACTTTGACCATGAATGCAAATGGCACCTATACTTATACGCCGGCTGCAGACTACAATGGTGTAGACTCCTTCACCTACGCACTGTGCGATGGAGGCACGCCTAATAAGTGTGACACAGCTACAGTGTACATCACCATCACTCCGGTAAATGATATACCTGTAGCCAACTATGACAACAATACGACTCCGGTCAATACTCCTGTCACCGGTACTGTAGTGACCAATGACCACGACATAGATGGACCAGGCGCAGTGTACTCCGTACCTGTGGGCCCTTCTCATGGCACCATTGTTATGGCATCGAATGGCACCTATACCTACACACCTGATTCGGCATACATCGGCTGCGACACGATGGTCGTTTCCCTGTGCGATAGTGCTACGCCTAACCTTTGTGACACTTCACTCCTCGTGATCTGCGTATCTCAGGTCAATCGCGCTCCTGTAGCCGTAGACGATGCCAGCACTACACAGATGAATACTCCGGTAGTGATATCTGTACTGAGCAATGATACAGATCCGGATGGCAATCTGGGTACTACACCTACAGTGATAGGCGGCCCTGTGCACGGCACAGCTACTGTCAATACAGATGGTACAGTGACCTACACTCCGGCTACCGGCTATTACGGCACTGATACTTTCACCTACGTGATCTGTGACAATGGCAGCCCTGCGCTGTGCGATACTGCTATAGCTGTCGTGACCATCACCAGGCCGCCGGTCATCACCGCGCAGCCGCTGGTCACAGAGACAGACTCCAGCATCACAGCCTGCCTGCCATATACGCTGAATAGTGACAGCAGCTCGCCTGCAGTCACCGTGTCCTGCCAGCCTGCTCATGGTACCGTCACTGTCACCATAGACACGGCGGCGCACCAGGTCTGCACTACCTATACACCGGACTCAGGCTACTATGGCCTAGATACCTTCTGCGTCACACTGTGTGATGGCAGTACCGGTATGTGTACCACAGTCACCGTGCCTGTCACTGTCAACTCGAAGAATACCCCATGCTACTGGATCAAGGGTATCTCACCTAATGACGATGGCGAGAATGATGCGTTCTACATCAACTGTAATGACAGCTACCCTAATGCTACCCTCCAGGTGTTCAACAGGTGGGGCGACCAGGTCTGGGATAGCCAGGGCCACTACGTCAATAACTTTGGTGGCCGCAATGGACGTGGAGAGATACTGCCTGACGGCACCTACTACTATGTCTACTACTACAATGATGGTAGCAAGGGCCAGCATGCAGGATTCATACAGGTGACCAGATAATAGAATCACAAAAGGAAAAGAATGAAAAATTATTTCAGCATAAAGATCAACGCGATGAAGAAACTAATAGTCGCATGCATAGCCCTGATGGGCCTCTCCACGGGCCTGCAGGCACAGCAGGACGGGCACTACAGCCTGTATATGTTCAACGGGCTCTTCCTCAACCCTGCCTACGCGGGCAGCCGCGAGGTGGTGGACGTGACGGCTATCTACCGCCACCAGTGGGCAGGTATAGACGGCGCACCCCGCACTGGCAATATCAGCGTAGACGGCCCCCTGCGCCGCAATAACTATGCGCTCGGCCTCACACTGGAGGGAGATAGGCTCGGCCTTACTACTTCGTTTAGCGCTACGGCGGCTTTCTCCTATCGCATACCGGTGCGCAAGACCAAGATCTGTCTAGGCATCCAGGCCAGCGGCACCTATTTCATGCAGAATAATACCAGCGCCATACCTGATGAGCTCACCGCTCAGGGCTATACTGACAAGACCTTTGCGGTCAATAAGTCTGTCTTTATCCCCAATGTCGGTGCAGGCATCTATGTGTACAGCAGGAGATATTATGTAGGTTTCTCTGTACCGCACATCATACCTATGCAGATAGGCAAGGGTGCCAGTGCCAGCCTCAGCCAGGGTCTGGCCCGTCAGTACAATCACTATATCCTTACCGCAGGTGTAGTGATAGGCCGCGAGACATCAGTGGTCAAGGTGCGCCCTTCTATCCTCATGAAGTATGTGAAAGGCCTCGATAGGAATATCCCTGACTTTGACGCCAGCCTCGGCCTCTTGTTTGCAGACAGGTTCTGGTTGGGCGGTACCTACCGTGTAGCCGCAGGCTATGATAATAAGAAGGGTACAGCATTTATCATCTGGACACAGCTCAAGATCACCCAGAGCCTCAAGGTGGGTTATGGTTTCGACTGGGCGCTGTCAGGGCTCAATACTGTAGCAAAGTATGGCTCGCATGATATCATGCTCGGCTATGAGTTCTTCAATAAGAACAAGCGCTATGCCTCTCCTCGTTTTGTTACTTATTTCTAATCCATCCGCTACCTAAATACAAGCATCGCAAGTATGAAAAAATATATCCTGATCCCGCTGGTCCTTCTGGCTCTGTCTGTGACAGCGCAGAATAAGAACTACTACACCCGGCAAGGGGACAAAGCTTTCTCCGTATTTGATTTTCGCGGAGCGATAGACTACTACTCTGTATCCCTGCGCAAGCACAAGGGAGATTCCGTCTACCTGCAGCAGCAGGTGGCCGAGTCCTGGCGCCTGCTCAATCAGCCTACCGAGGCAGAGCAGTGGTACCGCAAAGTAGCCAACCGCGCTGACCGGCCTATGAACAGATTTTACCTCGCAGAGGCCCTGCGTGCCAATCAGAAATATGATGAGGCCCGCACCTACTATCAGCAGTACCAGGCTGCCGCCCCAGGGGATAAAAATATCGCAGAGATACTCGAAGGTCTCGACCACTCTGCTGAGCTGGCCAAGGACAAGGGCATCTATCGTGTAGAGATGGTCAATTTCAACTCTGGTGCATCGGACTTCGGCCCGGCATACTTCAGTGATGGCAAGCTCTTCTTTACCTCAAACAGGAATGGCAAACGCGACAATAACCTCACCGACAACTGGAGCTCGCACAACTACTACCAGATCTTTATAGCACAGCCGCAGTCTCAGGGCGCGACTACCTATGATGTGAAGAAGGTAAAGAAATGCAAACCTAATGGCCGCTTCCATGACGGCCCTGTGGCATACTACGGTCCTACCAGTGAGCTGATCTTCACCCGCAGCAATTATGTGAACGCCACATCAAAGGCTGCTGCGGACAAAAAGACCGTTCACCTCGAGCTGTACTCTATGACCTTCTCTGAGAAGAAACGCAGCAAGATCCACGCGCTGCCGGCCAATGACAAGAACTACTCCAGCGCACACCCTGCGCTCACTGCAGATGGCAAGACACTCTACTTTAGCAGTGACAGGCCGGGCGGTCTGGGAGGTACCGACCTCTACATGTGTACACGCCCTACAGTCACCAGCCCATGGAGCGCGCCGGTCAGCCTGGGCACAGACATCAATTCAAAGTATGATGAGAAATTCCCTTTCATAGGTGGCGATGGTACGCTGTACTTTGCCTCAGATGCGCTGGGTGGTCTCGGTGGCCTCGATATCTACAAGACAAAAAATGAAAATAGTAAATGGTCCAAGCCGGAGAATATGGGCTATCCTATCAATACCAATCGTGATGACTTCTCCCTGATCATGGACTCCAGCCTGACGCACGGCTTCTTTAGCAGCAATCGTAGCGGCGGCATGGGAGACGATGACATCTACAGCTTTAGTGTATCAAAGCCTAAAACCTACAATGTATCTGTCAAGGTCATAGACGCCGTGACCAAAGAGCCGATAGCCGATGCGGGCCTCGCACTGGATTGTCCTCAGGCCACCACGCAGCGCGACGCATCTAATGCGCTGGGCATGCATGACTACACACTGCCTGCCGGCAAAAGCTGCAGCGTAGCCGCCTCAAAGGATGGATACAACAATGCATCTGCTCCACTCAGCCAGGCGGACAAAAATGGCATAGTGACCATTCCGCTCACACCCAAGGCCTTTAAGCTGATAGCTTATGTCAAGGACAAGGAGACGCTGGAGCCGATCGCCGAGGTAGGCCTGGATGTGACGCCATCCGCCCAGCCATCACTGACCTACACTACGGACGCCGGTGGCCACACTGAGTCTGAGCTGGCCATGGGTTCATACGCTATCACATCACCGCAGTACGCTTCTATACAGTCATCTTTCAGCACGGCCGATGCAGATCCTGCTACCGGTATCGTGACCAGGGAGTTTCTCGTAGAGCGTGGCAGCCTGAAGGTCACCGTGCCGCTCACTGCTAATTGCTTTAGCCACACCGTAGCCTACACAGACCTCAAGACAGGTGTGAGGAAAGAAGTACAGCCTAATAAAGAAATGCTCGTACGCCTCGACCTCGCGCTGAATAAGAAATACACCATCGAGCACAATGGCCGTACTGACACCATCTCTACCGTAGGCCTCAAGCCTGGCCAGACCATAGATGGCCCGTGCAAATTCTACGTAGGCCAGACATGGGTGATCAATAACATCTACTATGACCTGGATAAGTCTTTCATCCGTCCTGATGCTGCCAAAGAACTGGACAACGTGGTGCGTGTCATGCGTGAGAATCCTACACTGGAGATCGAGCTCAGCTCTCACACTGACTGCCGCCAGACCTATAGCTACAATGAGCAGCTCTCCGTGCGCCGCGCCCGCGCTGCGGTAGCCTACATCGAGTCTAAGCGTATCCGCATGAATCGGATGATAGCTGCCGGCTACGGTGAGACACGCCTCGTCAATGGCTGCGCCTGCGAGCCGACCAATAAGTCTGACTGCACCGAGCCGCAGCACAGCAAAAACAGAAGGACAGAGATCAAAGTACTGAAGTACTAATAACCAATACGATACATCGCAAACAAAAAAGCCACTGCATGCAGTGGCTTTTTTGTTTTGGCCTCTACCCCTCCTGCCCCTTTCATCCCCGTCTGAAATAGATTAGATTTGGATAAAACCACCCGATCCTGCCATGAACCCACAGCCACATCGCTTCCCGGCCAGTGCTACACCTGTATCACAGTTGCTCGATACCATCCGTGATAAAAGAGCTAAGGATATAGACTGGCGCCGGGGCCGCGCCTTCTGCCTCATCTACTATCCCGGTGATGAGCGCGAGCATGCTATCAAGGAGGTCTTTGACCAGTACTATGCAGACAATGCCCTGAACCCTACCGCCACACCCAGCCTCGCTGAGCTGGAGAGCGAGGCGGTGAGCATGTGTGCAGACCTCTTTCACGGAGATAGCGAGGTCTGTGGCAATATCACTACCGGCGGTACCGAGAGCATCCTCCTGGCCGTCAAAACTGCCCGCGACTGGGCCGGCAAAAACAAACCTCACATCAAGCGCGCCCACGTGGTGGTGCCAGAGTCCGTACATCCGGCCTTTATGAAGGCCTTCCAGGTCATGGAGGTAGACTACACCGCTGTGAAGGTGGGCAGTGACTATCGCGCTGATGTAGCCGCTATGGAGCGCGCTATCCGCCCGGAGACCATCCTGCTGGTAGGGTCTGCGCCGTCTTATCCCTTTGGCGTCATGGACCCGATAGCAGAGATCGCAGCACTGGCACAGCGGCGCGGTTTGCTTTGTCATGTAGATGCCTGTATCGGTGGCTTTATGTTGCCCTTCATTTCTGATATCGGCTATGAGGTGCCTGCGTTTGATTTCCGCGTAGCGGGTGTCACCTCGCTCTCTGCCGATGTACACAAGTACGGCTACTCGCCCAAGGGCGCTTCTGTCATACTCTACCGCAGTCACGACCTGCGCCGTCATCAGTTCTCGCTTTATACTAAGTGGGCCGGTGGTATCTACGCCTCCCCCACCATCACCGGCACCCGCGCCGGTGGCAATATAGCCGGAGCCTGGGCAGCCCTCCGCACCATAGGCCGCGAGGGCTATGTAGAGATGGCGCGCGCCACGATGGCCGCCACAGAGCAGCTCAAAAAAGCCGCGGCAGACATCCCTGAGCTGGAGCTGATAGGCCGCCCTGATATGAGCATCGTCTCGGTGCAGTCGGACAAAATAGACGTCTACATGCTGGCCGATGAGCTCAATAAAAAAGGTTGGCACTTTGAGCGGCAGCAGCTGCCACCTAGCCTCCACTTTACGGTCAACTATATTCACCGCGATATCATGGATGAGTTTATCACAGACCTCAAGGCCTGTATAGCCACCGTACGCGACCAGCGCATCGCACAGCTGGGCAATAAGCTGCAGACATCAGTGGTCCGAGGCCTCAGCAAAATACTACCTGACGGCGCTATAGCCAGGCTGCAGAAGAACTCGACACCGGATATCAATAACGAGAATAAAGCTGCCATGTATGGCATGATGGGTGCCCTCTCCGGCACAGACGATCTGGAGCAGATCGTGCTGGATTTCCTCGACTCTATCTATACTGCTAAACCGAAGTAGATGGGCCACGCTATCTGGCAGGGCGCTATCACGGGCCTCATACTTGCCACCTTTATCGGTCCCATATTTTTTACGATCGTAGACCTCGGCCTCAGTGGCCATCTGCGCGGTGCAGCCTGGCTGGCCTTTGGTGTCTTTGTGAGTGATATCCTCACCGTATCCTTCATCTATCTCGTAGCAGAGAGCATAGATCAGGGCTCAGTGGTATTGCAGGTCATGTACATTATCGGCGGCAGCATCTTAGTACTCATGGGCCTGCAAAATCTCCTCAAGCGGCGGCAGAGCCAGGCTCATCCGGACGTAGCACGTATCTCCATGTCGCGCCTCTTTGCCAAGGGCTTCCTTATCAATAGTACCAACCCAAATGTTTTCTTCTTCTGGTTTGGCGCTGTCATGAGCGCCGTGAGCCACTATCATGGGGAGGGATCGCAGGTCATGATGCACTTCTTAGTGGCTCTCGTCATCGTCTGCGCCACAGATTTCCTCAAGGGTTACAGCGCCTCCCTGCTGCGCCCGTATATCCGCCCAGCCATCCTCCTGTCACTCTCGCGCGTATCCGGCATCATCCTCATCGGCTTCGGCATTAAGCTGATCTTCTTTCATTAGTATGAAACGCTTCGCAAAAGTGTACAACAAAACCTGACGATCTACCCTATCGTCAAACATCACTCACACACCAATCTCACATTGTTGAAACTCCCCCTTATACAGGGGGTGGCCGCAGGCCGGGGGATTTACAGACCATCACTAAAACGATCTATCACATCGTAAAACAACTCTAACCCTAAAAAACACTCATTGCTGAAATTCCCCCTTTGAAAAGGGCGTGGCCGCAGGCCGGGGGATTTACGCAGCACCACACAGATTCGTCTGTATTTCTATGCCTCTATGTTTCTATGTGGTTCAACATTGTATTAGGCTATACATCATTTCACAGCCAGCTTCATCCGCATCTGGACCTCCTCTGATTCTGCCATATCACTTGTCTTTGGCATCGTCATATTGGGCAGGCTCTGACGGGTATCCCCATAGCCTTGGTTGCGCATACCCGAGTTAGAGACCGAAGGGTCTGTCATGCTGCCATTTTGTATCTGCTGCGGTACGTCAAAGGGGTGCACCTTTACAGTGATCAGCAGTATCTTCTTTGCATCTGCTGCAGTCAGCCTTTCGTGATAGAAAGTGCGAAAGGGTATCCGTGCTTCATATGTGAGTATATTATCTCTGTCCCAGCTGATCGCTACTGCTATAGGGCTGTTGTTATTGGCCCGTTCCACGGTCTTTGGCATTCCGTTCAGGTCTGCATATTTTATGTTCTTTTCAGATAGTTCGTATTCCGTGCGCAGTGTTTTTAGATCGGGATGTTCCAGCTCCTGGCGCTCCGGCTCTGCGGGATCAGAGATCCATTGCAGCTTTGTTTCACCCGGCAGCGGATACAGGATCGCGGCAGCGCTCTTCTTCTTACCCATTGTATCCAGCACTATGTCCATTCCTGCCCGCAGTATCTTGGCCTGCGCCTTATAGTCCATCGTCTTTAGTATGATGTAGAGCGCTGTATCGTCATTAGCCACCTGGTATTGTATCCTGGCTTTGCTGTCATAGTAGCTCAGCGGCTCCTGCCAGTCATAGGGGTCACCATTGATCACGATATTGGAGTCGCGCCACAGAGAGTTCAGCACGATCTTTTGTGCCTGCATGGCGCAGGCACTGAGGCACAGGGCAAAGATGAAAATGTAACGCATAATTGTATCTTCTTAATAGTATCGCCGGCGCTCACGCCAGCATCCGATAGATCACCACCAATAGTGCAAAGGTCAGATAAAATTTCTTTGCGCCTGCCTAACGGCAGTCAGGTTCTTCGAGTCCTTTGCGGTAAAACTAAATGATGAGATAAACCAGCATAGTTTTAAAATAAAAATGGTGGAACCTTTCGATTCCACCATTTATCCACCTAAAATACAAATTATGAAAGAAGAGTCTGGCTTTTCGCCAATATTCTGATTTCTGTTTTGTCTGTTTTCCCGCAGTACCGGCTGCGTTTGTACTGTGAAGATTGCTCACTATTCACCGTTGTCACAATAGATTCGGTAAAGGCGAAAATTATGTCGGCCTTTTTGTTAATACCACATAAATACGTTTTGATACATATATAAATAGCCCGCAGAAAATGTGCGTTTGTGACCAAATCATTACCTTCGGTGTCCGTTTATCCCTAAAGTACACGAGATGACTTATCTTGATTTTGAAAAACCGATAGAGGAGCTGCAGAAGCAGATAGACCACGTGCGCAATGGCAAGCACCTCATCAAGCCAAAGGTATCTGCAGAAGAACTGGAGGTCCGGCTACGCGAGACGCAAAATGACATCTACTCACGCCTCAGTACCTGGCAGCGTATACAGGTGTCGCGCCATCCTGAGCGCCCCTACACACTCGCCTATATAGAGAAGATGACGACCAATTTCATCGAGCTCTACGGCGATCGCTCTTTCAAAGATGACAAGGCCATCGTCGGTGGCTTTGCTGATCTCAATGGCGAAACCGTCATGATCATCGGCCATCAGAAAGGTGTCAATACCAAGATGCGCCAGTACCGCAATTTCGGCATGCCAAATCCCGAGGGCTACCGCAAGGCGCTGCGCCTCATGAAGCTGGCAGAGAAATTCAATAAGCCGATCATCACACTCATAGATACCCCGGGGGCCTACCCTGGCGAGGAGGCCGAGCAGCGCGGCCAGGGCGAGGCCATAGCCCGCAATCTCTTTGAAATGGTCACGCTGAAAGTACCTGTGCTCTGCATCGTGATAGGCGAGGGTGCCTCCGGCGGTGCGCTGGGCATCGGCATAGGCGACAGGCTCATGATGCTGGAGAATACCTGGTACTCTGTGATCTCGCCTGAGTCCTGCTCATCCATCCTGTGGCGCAGCTGGGACTTCAAGGAGAAGGCCGCCAACGCCCTCAAGCCTACACCGCAAGATCTGCTGCAGCTGGGCATCATAGATGGCATCATACCGGAGCCTCCGGGCGGCGCACATGCCAATCCCGATGAGGCTGCGAGCAATCTCAAAGCAGCCATCGTGGCCGCCCTCACAGAGCTCAAAAAACTCTCCGCACAGGAGCGCATACATAAACGAATAGACCGCTACTCCCACATCGGTATCTATCAGACAGATCAGGCGTAGAGATGAGTATCATAGACAGTATCCGAAACTACTTTTACGAGAGTGTACTCCGCCAGCGTGGCCCGGGCGCACCCCGCAGCATTACCAATCTGGCTGACGCCAAAACCGTCGGCATCATATACGACTCCTCCATGCCCGGCTACGACGGCATCATCAGCCAGTATGCTGAGTCACTGCGTAGCCGGGGCAAGACCGTAGAGGTGCTCGCCTATCTGGATGACAAAAAGATAGACCAGAAGCCCGGCGTCAATATCTTCAATAAAAAGGCAGTCAACTGGTACGGCATACCCACAGATGAGCGTGTGGCGGCCTTTTGCAATAAGAACTTTGACCTCCTGGTCTGCGCGATCACAGAGGAGAGCCGCCCGCTGGAGTACATGGCATTTATGTCAAAAGCAAAATACCGCGTAGGCCCTTTTGCGGAGAGCAAGACGCGCCTCTTCGACCTCATGATACAGCTCGATGGCCGGCGCGATCTCGGCTACCTGATCCAGCAGGCCACACACTTTCTAGACAATATTAAATACAACTGATAAACACATGATACAGCAGAAACTCAGAGGCACAGGCGTCGCACTCGTCACCCCTTTTCTTAGCAATGGCAAGATAGACTTCAAAGGCCTGGGCAAACTCATAGACTTCTGTATAGCCGGTGGCGTAGAGTACCTCGTATCACTGGGCACCACCGGAGAGTCACCCGTGCTGACCAAGGAGGAGAAGGTACAGGTCCTCGACTTTACCATCTCTCACACCTATAGCCGCGTCCCGATAGTCGCAGGCTTTGGCGGCAATGACACCGCTGAGGTGATCCGCGAGATCAAAAAATTTCATTTCAAGGGTATCGCGGCCATCCTCTCCG
Organism: uncultured Chitinophagaceae bacterium; assembly: GCA_964571705.1. Lineage (GTDB taxonomy): Bacteria > Bacteroidota > Bacteroidia > Chitinophagales > LD1 > UBA1941. Next base: position 10,617 of record CAZNDJ010000002.1, on the reverse strand, counting down.
TGAGCCCTGCCTACAATAAGCCGACACAGGCCGGCATCATAGCCCACTACAAGGCCGTAGCCAAAGCCTCACCCGTACCGGTGATCCTCTACAATGTACCTGGCCGCACCAGCTCAAACATGACCGCCGAGACCACCATAGAGCTCTCTAAGGTCAAAAACATCATCGGCATCAAAGAAGCCTCCGGCAACTTCGCCCAGTGCATGCAGATCGTCAAAAACACGCCAAAGGACTTCCTCAAAATATCAGGTGATGACAATATCACCCTGCCATTGATCGCCCTCGGTTTCGACGGTGTGATATCAGTATCAGGGCAAGGCTTCCCTAAACAGTTCACACAAATGGTCCGCGAGTCCCTGTCGGGAAATTTCGACGCAGCCCGCAGGCTCCACTACCCACTCGTAGACGTCACCGACATGCTCTTTGCCGAGGGCAATCCCGGCGGCATCAAGCACGTACTGGAACTAAAAGGCATCTGCAAAGCCAACCTCCGCCTCCCCCTCGCCCCCATCTCATCTGCCCTCAAAAGCAAGATCAAAGCAGAAGTGACCAGGATCAAATAAAGTTTCCTTGCCGCCTGAAGGGAGACCGCACTATAAACCACTTGGGTATATTCCAGTCCCCCTTCACATAAGTGACTGACACTATGCGTTATAGTGGATATTTATTATATTGATTAAAATCAAATATATTTTCCTGTTTGGAAAAATATAGTTGAGTACATATCTTCACCGTATTACAAAATATTAATGGCTACTGTTATCACATCTGTTCATCACCACCATTTCGGCTAGCGCCGGGCGTGGAGACAGTTGTATATCAGTACCTCAACTAGATCAGGCCCGCCATATGGTGGGCCTTTTTATTTTATATGGAAAACAGGATACGCATAGCAGTACAAAAATCAGGCAGGCTCAACGAGGACTCGTTAAAGCTACTGCGGGAATGTGGCATAGCCATAGACATGGGCGAGGACCGGCTAAAAGTCTCTGCTGCCAATTTTCCCATGGACATCTTTTTCCTCCGCAATAGCGATATCCCCCAGTATGTGGAGGACGGAGTAGCAGATATCGCCATCATAGGCGAAAACCTCATCGCAGAGACCGCCCGCCGGGTAGACCTGGTACGCAGGTTAGGTTTCAGCAAATGCAAGGTGAGCCTCGCCATCCCAAAATCTGAAGACTATCCCGGCTTGCAATACTTCGATGGCAAAAAACTCGCCACCTCATATCCCAATACACTGGATCAGTTTCTCAGAAAGAACGGGCTGCGCGCAGAGATACATGAGATATCCGGCTCTGTAGAGATAGCGCCCAATATCGGCCTGGCCGATGGTATCTGCGACATCGTCAGCTCAGGATCGACGTTATTTAAAAATGGATTGAAAGAAGTAGAGGTCATTCACCGCTCAGAGGCAGTCCTCATCTCCGGGCAAAACCTCCCGGCACCCACGCTGGCGCTGTTGAGCAAATTGACCTTCAGGATCAATGCAGTCCTCGCTGCGCGAGATAACAAATACATCCTGCTCAATGCTCCTAATGACAAGATAAAGGAGATAGTAGCGCTGCTGCCTGGCATGAGGAGCCCTACTATACTACCTCTGGCTGAGAAAGGCTGGAGCTCGCTGCACTCGGTGATCAATGAACATGAATTTTGGAACAAGATAGATGCACTCACCGCTGCCGGAGCACAGGGCATATTGGTGGTACCTATCGAGAAAATGGTGCTGTAAAAATACTATGCAGATAATAAGATACCCTAAGACAGATCAACTGCCTGACCTGCTCAGGCGCCCCGGCCAGGGTAGCATGGCCGGGACGATGGCCTCCGTGCAGGGCATACTGGATGATGTCAGGAAAAACGGCGACAAAGCTGTGATCCGGTACACTAAGCAGTTTGACAAAGTCACGCTCACAGAGATGGCCGTCACCCGCACAGAGATATCTCAAGCCGTAAAAAAACTTGATGCAAGGCTCAAAGCCGCTATCAAAGTAGCCTATGCCAATATCTATAAGTTTCACAGTGCTCAAAAGCAGACGCCACGCAAGATACAGACCATGCCCGGTGTGACCTGCTGGCGTGACAGCCGTCCCATAGCTGATGTGGGCATATACATACCGGGAGGCAGCGCACCGCTTTTCTCTACGGTGCTCATGCTCGCTATACCCGCACAGATAGCGGGCTGCCGCCAGGTGGTGATGTGCACACCTCCATCAGCAGATGGCAGTGTGCATCCCGCCATCCTGTTTGCTGCGCACCTGTGTGGGGTGACGCGTATTTACAAGGTAGGTGGTGTGCAGGCCATTGGCGCTATGGCCTACGGCACCCGGCAGATACCCGCCGTAGATAAGATATTCGGCCCCGGCAATAGCTACGTGACCATAGCGAAACAACTCGTACAGCAGAGTGGCATCGCTATAGATATGCCGGCAGGCCCATCTGAGGTACTCGTAGTAGCGGATGATACCTGCCAGCCCGCCTTTGTAGCTGCAGACCTGCTCTCACAGGCAGAGCATGGTCCTGACTCGCAGGTAGTACTCATCGCCTTTAGTAGCAGACTGATCGATGAGATACATGCAGAAGTCTATAAACAGCTCGAAGCGCTACCGCGCAGAGATATAGCCGCTCAGGCACTTTCCCACTCCAGGGCCATCCTCGTCCGCCATCACAGGCAGGCAGCAGAGATCATAAATGCATATGCTCCTGAGCACCTCATTCTCGCCGTGAGCGATACCGATTTTTATATACGCCATGTCAATCACGCAGGCTCTGTTTTCATCGGTCACTATACCCCTGAGAGTGCGGGAGACTATGCCAGCGGTACCAACCACACATTGCCTACCGCTGGTTTTGCACGGGCATACTCTGGCGTATCGCTCGATTCATTTACCAAAAAGATAACCTATCAGCAGATCACACAGAGGGGACTGCAGGCGCTCGGCCCTGTCATAGAGACCATGGCCCGCGCGGAGCAGCTCCATGCCCACAGCCACGCAGTAAGTATCAGATTGCAAACGATCAAAAAGAAATAATGTTTGAGCTAGACAAAATCGTACGCCCCAATATAGCCAGCCTCAAGCCCTACGCCTCTGCCAGGGATGAGTATAGCGGTACCGCATCTATATACCTCGATGCCAATGAGAATCCCTACGGGTCTCCACTCCCGCAAAACTATCACCGCTATCCGGATCCGCACCAGCAGGCATTGAAAGAAAAGATAAGCTCCATCAAAGGATTGCCCGCGCAGCATATCTTTCTGGGCAATGGCAGTGATGAAGCCATCGATATCCTGTTCCGTATTTTTTGTACGCCGGGAGTAGATAGTGCCATCATCTGTCCACCCACCTACGGCATGTATGAGGTGAGTGCAGCTATCAACGATACCACTGTGAGGCGCGTATCCTTGTTACCTTCATTTGACCTGGATGTGCACCAGATATTGACCACAGCAGATGCACATACGAAGCTCCTTTTCATCTGCTCCCCCAATAATCCTACGGGCAATGCTATCCACAGAGACGACATCGAATTTCTGATCACAAAATTTGAAGGAATCGTAGTGATAGATGAGGCGTATATCAACTATTCCAGCCAGGCATCCTGCATCCCGTTTCTGACAGCCTATCCCAATGTGGTCGTACTACAGACTTTCTCCAAGGCATGGGGCCTGGCAGGGATCAGGCTGGGGATGGCTTTTGCCTCCGCAGGCATCATAGACCTGATGGATAAGGTCAAACCTCCATACAATATCAGTGAGAATACGCAGCAGCTCGCCCTGCAGGCATTGGATAATATTGAACTGGTGAATACCCGCATACGCGAAACTGTCCGGCAGAGAAACCAGCTGGCAGCCGATCTCTCAGCATTACCTGCTGTTCAAAAAGTCTATCCATCTGACGCTAACTTTCTTCTTGTGCAGGTCCGGGACGCACCTGCTACATATGCCTATCTGGTCAGCCAGGGTATCATAGTCCGCGACCGTAGCCGCCTGCAGCTCTGCGAAAACTGCCTCCGTATCACCGTAGGCACGCCCTCGGAAAATGAAGACCTCATCTGTCATCTCAAAACATATAACGCATGAAGAAGAAATTGCTGATAGATGTAAATGCCATCGTGAAAAGTTTGAACCCATTATCCTTTCACCACCATGCTATCACTGCCATCAGCAGGCTGGTGAATGAACTTGGCTACAAGGTTGCACTTTACCCCGCAGCCACAGAAGCATTGGATGCTATGCAGGAGGTATTCCGCAGTGAGCAGGTTGTATTTGATCTGGGTGCTGGTCGCGATTTCGATGCCAGCGCATATGATGTGCTGATCACCACGACACAGGATACACCAGCCGGTTTCTCGGGTGCAATCATACCGTTTCATGATTCGGACTGGCTGGGTATTTACCGCAGCCTGAGAGGCACCTCACGCAGTATATCTCACCAGCGCCATACCAAAGAGACACAGATATCCATCGATCTGGATCCTGACGGGCAGGGCACCTCGGAGATAGCTACCGGGCTGCACTTCTTTGATCATATGCTGGAGCAGGTAGCGCGCCACGGCGGTGTCGATCTCCGTATCAGTGCCAGGGGCGACCTCCACATAGATGAGCATCATACCATAGAGGATACCGCCATCACGCTAGGTGAGGCCTTTGCTCTGGCGCTCGGAGACAAAAGAGGCATAGAGCGCTATGGATTTTGCCTGCCTATGGATGATGCCCTGGCGCAGGTAGCTATCGACTTTGGCGGCCGCAGCTGGATAGTGTGGGATGCAGCATTCAAAAGGGAAAAAATAGGAGACGTACCCACAGAGATGTTCTTTCATTTCTTTAAATCATTTTCTGACGGTGCCAGATGCAATCTCAATATCAAAGTGGAAGGTGATAATGAGCACCACAAGATCGAGGCCATATTCAAGGCTTTTGCAAAGGCGCTTAAAATGGCACTCCGGCGCGATCCGGATAATATGCAACTGCCATCTACCAAAGGAGTATTATGAAAGTGGTCATCATAGATTATGGCGCGGGCAATACGCGATCCGTCAGCATGGCCCTCCAGCGGCTCGGCGCAGAAGCGGTTCTGAGCAGCGATGCAGCCGAGATCGCCAGTGCCGACAAAGTGGTCTTCCCCGGAGTGGGACATGCGCGTCCTGCCATGCAGGCCTTACGGGAGCGGGACCTTCACCTTGTCATTCCACAGTTGAAACAACCGCTGCTGGGTATCTGCCTCGGCATGCAGCTCCTCTGCGCGCATAGTGATGAGGGGAATACGCCCTGCCTCGGTATCTTTGATCAGCGCGTGCAGCTTTTCCCGCCAGATCTCAAGGTGCCACACACCGGGTGGAATACCGCCACGGGCACCAGCAGCATTTTCCCTGATGGGTGGTACTACTTCGTGCACAGCTACTATGTGCCTGTCCATGCTCATACAGTACTCACTTGCGATTACATATATGAGTTTTCTGCCGCTATGCAGCGCGACAATTTTTACGCTGTCCAGTTTCATCCTGAGAAAAGTGGCACGACAGGAGACCTTTTACTTTCACAATTCCTAAAGCTCTGATCACTGATGCATATCATACCAGCTATAGACATTATTGATGGCAAATGTGTCCGGCTCACGCAGGGCGACTACGCGCAGAAGACGGTGTACAGTGATTCTCCGCTGGAGGTGGCCAGGCAGTTTGAGGCCGTAGGTATCACACGCCTCCATGTAGTAGATCTGGATGGTGCCAGGTCACAGCATATCGTCAATCACAAAGTCCTCCAGGCCATCACTTCTCAGACATCACTGCAGGTAGACTTCGGCGGTGGCATCAAGAGCGATGCGGATATAGATGCCGCTTTTGAGTGCGGCGCGGCACAGGTCACAGTGGGCAGCATCGCTGTCAGGGACCGTGAGCTGACACTGAGCTGGCTGAGCAGATATGGCAGCGAAAAGATCATACTCGGTGCCGACGTTCGCCACGGCATGATCGCCATCCATGGGTGGCAGGAGTCTGGCCATATCCCGCTCACAGCCTTCCTCACGGATTATTTGCAGGCGGGGATGAAGTATGTGATCTGCACCGATATAGCGCGCGATGGTATGCTGAGCGGCCCCGCGCTGGAGCTATATGGCAGTATTATCACCACCTTCCCTGATGTAAAGCTGATAGCCAGTGGAGGCATCAGTGATGCAGATGACCTCAGGCAACTACGTGCAGCTGGCCTTTACGGTGCTATCACCGGCAAGGCCATCTATGAAGGCAAAATATCAATGGAAGAACTAAAAGGGCTGACTCATGCTGGCTAAACGCATCATACCCTGTCTCGACATCAAAGATGGGCGTACTGTCAAAGGTGTCAACTTTGAAAACCTGCGCGATGCCGGTGATCCGGTAGCGCTCGCTGCGCTGTATGCTGAGCAGGGCGCAGATGAGTTGGTATTCCTCGATATCACGGCCACTCACGAGCGCCGCAAGACACTCTACACGATGGTAGAGCAGGTCGCCGCCAGTATCAATATTCCTTTCACCGTAGGTGGTGGTATCCGTGCGCTCGCAGATGTAGGCACCCTCCTCAGCAGTGGCGCAGACAAGGTCTCTATCAACTCTGCAGCAGTACGCAGGCCTCAGCTGATCTCAGATATCGCTGATAAATATGGTGAGCAATGTGTCGTAGTAGCCATCGATGCCAGATGGGAAAAGGATAACTGGATCGTCTATCTCAATGGGGGCCGGCTTAGTACAGGTATGGATCTGTTCATATGGGCAGCAGAGGCGGCGCGTCTGGGTGCAGGCGAGATACTATTTACTTCTATGGACCATGATGGCACCAAGGGGGGCTTTGCCATAGATGCCCTGCGGCAAATGTCACAGACGGTCAATATACCTGTCATAGCCTCTGGTGGTGCTGGCACTATGGAGCATTTTCAGGATGTCTTTACGAAAGGCTCGGCAGATGCAGCTCTCGCAGCCAGTATTTTCCACTTTAGGGAGATTGCTATCCCGTCCCTAAAGCATTACCTCGGTCAGCAAAATATTCCTATCAGATTATAAAACCAGATACACTGACATGACAATTGATTTCAATAAGAACAACGGCCTCTTGCCATGTATCATACAGGACGACACCACCGGCCATGTACTCATGATGGGCTATATGAACCAGGAGGCATTGGATAAAACGCTTGCTGAGAAGCGCATCACTTTTTTCAGCCGGAGCCGCCACAGGCTGTGGACCAAAGGGGAAGAGAGTGGTCACTACCTGGATCTCGTTTCGCTGCAGGCAGACTGCGATAATGATACACTACTCGCCAAAGTAAGGCCGCACGGTCCGGTCTGCCATACCGGCACTGGCACCTGCTGGGGAGAAAGTAATGATCCTGGTGCTCTATCTTTTATAGCAGCCCTCGAAGGCACTATTGCCGCCCGCAAGTCTTCACCCTCGCATGATTCTTATACCGCTCAGTTGTTTGCCAAAGGCATTAACAAGATAGCACAGAAAGTAGGTGAAGAGGCTGTCGAGCTGGTCATCGAGGCAAAGGATGATAATGCTGAACTTTTTCTCGGCGAGGCAGCTGACCTTCTGTACCACTATCTGATACTGCTGCAGGCCAAAGGGTTTACACTCGCAGATGTCTCCCGGACCCTTCAGGCGAGAAGTAAATAGTCAGACCCTCATGAATGATACCCCACGCTAGATCGCTTTGCGCTTTCGCGCGCCATGCCATTCACATTCCCTTGCGTCCCTTCGCCTCTGCAGTAAACTTTCTTTTGCGTTTCTGCGCTTTTGCGGTAAAACGCTGTATTTCATTTTAACCCACACTCATATATAATCCAAACCCCATCCTTGCATCCCTCGCTTTTTTGCACTATTATTATTGACATACAAATTATTAGAAGCTCAAAAGCACTCAGACCAGATGATCGTATTGAAATTTGGCGGCACCTCCGTAGCCAATGCGGAGAATATATCAAAGACGATAGCCATCGTCACCGCCGCGATGAAAGAAGACAAACTCATGGTAGTCGTATCCGCCCTCGGCGGCACTACCGACCTCCTACTCGGCGCCGGCCGCTCTGCAGCAGAGGGGCTGACCGACTACAAAGAAAAGCTCAAGACCATCGAGCAGCGCCACTTTGATACGATACAGAATCTCATCCCCGTATCGCACCAGAGCAGCATCATATTTGAGGTCAAGCGCCGCATCAATGAGCTCGAAGACCTCTGTGACGGCATCTTCCTCATCGGCGAGTTTTCACCCAAAACAGCTGACAAGATCGCCAGCTATGGCGAATTGCTTTCTTCACTCATCATCTCGCAAAGACTGACCTCTCTCGGCGTGGATCACAAGTGGACAGACTCCCGCAACCTCATCCGCACTGATAGCAACTATACCTACGCCGCCGTAGACACCAAAACCACGATAGCGCAGACCAGGAAATACCTCGCAGAAAACGACGCCCCGCTCTACCTCCTTCCCGGCTTCATAGCCGCAGATGAGAAGGGCAACACGACCACGCTCGGCCGCGGCGGCTCCGACTACACCGGCGCCATCTATGCCGCCGCAGTAGATGCCTCGCGCCTGGAGATCTGGACGGACGTCAGCGGCATGATGACCGCCGACCCACGCCTCGTGCCCAATGCCAAGGTGATCCCAAACATCTCCTATCAGGAGGCCATGGAGCTCTCGCACTTCGGCGCCAAGGTCCTCTACGCACCTACTATACAGCCGGTGATGGCCAAAGGCATTCCGCTTTGGATCAAAAACACATTCGCCCCCACCGACTACGGCACCGAGATAGAGCGGAAAGCGCACGCTAGCGGCAATGCCGTCAGCGGTCTTTCCAGTATTGATAGAGTATCACTCCTCCTCCTCGAGGGCAGCGGCATGATCGGCATCCCCGGCTTCTCCAAAAGATTGTTTGAAGCGCTCGCCAAGGAAAAGATCAACGTCATCCTCATCACGCAGAGTTCATCCGAGTACTCTATCTGCGTGGCCATAGACGCCGCCAGCGCAGACCGCGCCAAGAAAGCCGTAGATGAAGAATTTGCGAATGAGATCGCACTCGAAAAACTCGAACCGCTCGATGTAGAAAACAACCTCTCCATCGTAGCCCTCGTAGGCGAAAACATGAAGAGCCACCAGGGCATCAGCGGCCGCATGTTTGCCGCTATGGGCCGCAATGGTGTCAATATCCGCGCCATCGCACAGGGCTCCTCCGAGAAGAACATCTCCGCCGTCATCTCCAGCGCCGATGTGCGCAAGGCGATCAATGTCCTCCATGAGGAGTTCTTTGAGACCACGTACAAACAGATCAATCTCTACATCGCCGGCGTGGGTAATGTAGGCAGCCGCCTCATAGCACAGCTCCAGCAGCAGGCGTCCTACCTGCAGGAGCATCTCGGCCTCCAGGTGCGCGTCGTAGGCATGACCAATAGCCGCACCATGCTGCTCGATGAGAACGGCATAGACCTCACTACCTGGAAGGACAAACTCGCCGCCGGCACCAAAACTGACCTGAACCAATTCATCACATTCATAGCCGAGAAAAATCTCCGCAACTCCATCTTCATAGATATCACTGCCAATGCAGACGTCGCGCAGATATATGACAAATTGCTGCCCAAGAGCGTCTCTATCGTAGCCTGCAATAAGATCGCCGCCTCCGGCCCATACGAGCAGTACAAAAACCTGAAGAGCCTCGCACGCGAGTTCACCACATCCTATCTCTTTGAGACAAATGTCGGCGCGGGCCTGCCCGTCATCGGCACCCTCACAGAGCTGCTCCGTAGTGGTGATGAGATAGATGGCATCGAGGCCGTCCTCTCCGGCACGCTCAATTTTGTATTCAATAACTACGATGGCACCCGTCCATTTGCAGAAGTCGTAAAACAGGCACAGGACGAGGGCTACACAGAGCCCGACCCGCGCCTCGACCTCGGCGGCACAGACGTCATGCGCAAGATCCTCATCCTGGCCCGAGAGTCCGGTCAGCACATGGAGATGGCAGACATAGCCAATAACTCTTTCCTCCCCGCCTCCTGCATGGAGGGAGATGTCGCCGCGTTCTACGTAGAACTGGCGAAGCACGAGAGCCACTTCCGCAAACTCTATGACGAGGCATTTGAAAAGGGACAAAAGCTGAAATTTGTAGCGCAGCTTGATAAAGGCAAAGCCTCAGTCGGCCTGCAGCACATCAGCAAGGAGCACGACTTCTTCCACCTCTATGGCAAGGACAATGCCGTTCGCTTCACTACGAAGCGCTACGCCCAGCAGCCCCTCGTGATCAAGGGCGCAGGCGCAGGCGCAGAGGTCACAGCATCGGGCATCTTTGCAGACATCATGAGAGCAGCGCGCGTTTAGTATCACACTTTCCTATGGCACAAACACAAGTAACAGTACAAGCCCCCGGCACCGTAGGCAATGTCGTCTGCGGTTTTGACATCCTCGGCTTTGCCCTCGGCGAGCCGCTGGATACCATGACCGTGCGCATCACTGACACACCGGGCGTCACCATTATCAATAAAGACAACTACAATCTCCCTACAGACGCAAAGAAGAACGTAGCCGGCGTAGCCCTCCTCGCCGTACTCGATGCGGTGAAAGGAGAAGTCAAAGGCTTCGAGATAGAAAG
>CAZNDJ010000001.1:77965-173789 GCA_964571705.1 uncultured Chitinophagaceae bacterium | reverse complement strand
AGCCCTCTCCTTCGGAGAGGGTTGGGAGAGGTGTGCCTTTACGCCAGCAGCTCCCCCATGATCTTATTCACCAGCTTAGGATCAGCCTTACCCGCTGACCCCTTGATCACCTCACCTACAAAGAGTCCCAGCAGACCACTTTGTCCACCCTTATACGCAGCCACCTTTTCCGGGTACTTCGCCAGCACAGCCACCGCCAGGTCCTTGATCATACCCTCATCACTGCTCTGCAGCAGATTGAGGCGCTCCAGTACCGCCAGCGGCGTTTCTGTAGGATTAGCCACCAGCTCCGGCAGCACCCGCTGCGACGCCACGGCAAAGTTCGTCTTGCCCGCATCTATCAGCGCTATCAGGTCCGCTATCGTCTGCGGCCGCACAGGCAGCTCCGCTATCTCCAGCGCATTCTCATTCAGGTAAGACTTAATTGGCCCTAGCAGCCAGTTAGACGCCGCCTTGTAGTTCTTCGTCAGCGCCAGCAGGTCATTGAGGTAGAACGCCGTATCCTTATCATCCGTGATCACGCGCGCATCATACTCCGGCAGGCCGTAGGTAGTAGTGTACTCCACTATCAGGTCACGGCTCAGCTTTGGCATCGCCGCGCGCACCGCCTCTACATACTCCTCGGTCACGATCACCGGCGGCAGGTCCGGCTCGGGAAAGTACCTGTAGTCATGCGCCATCTCCTTGCTACGCTGCGAGAGGGTGATCCCCTTCAGAGCATCATAGCCGCGCGTCTCCTGGGACAGCCGCTCGCCGCGCTCCATCAGCTCCACCTGGCGCTCAAATTCATATTCTATCGCCTTCTTCACATTGCGCATCGAGTTCATGTTCTTCACCTCCACGCGCGCGTTCAGCTTCGTATCGCCCTTCAGGCGGATCGAGATATTCGCATCGCAGCGCATAGATCCCTCCTCCATATTGCCATCGCAGATATCCAGATAGCGCACCAGCTTCCGCACCTCGGTCAGGTACTGGTAGGCCTCGTCACTGCTGCGTATGTCCGGGCGGCTCACTATCTCTATCAGCGGTACACCTGCACGGTTCAGGTCCACGAGAGTAAAGTACGGGTCCAGGTCATGCGTGCTCTTGCCCGCGTCCTCCTCCATGTGGATACGCTCCAGGCCCACGCGCTTCTTCTCGCCCGCCACCTCAAACTCTATAAAACCACCCTCACAGATCGGCGTCTTGTCCTGCGTGATCTGGTAGCCCTTCGGCAGGTCCGCGTAGAAGTAGTTCTTCCTTGCGAACTGGTTCTCCCGCCTGATCGTGCAGCCAGTAGCCAGGCCTATCTTCACGGCATACTCTATCGCCTTGCGGTTCACCCGTGGCAAGGTGCCCGGATGCCCCAGCGATATCGGGCTCACCTGCGTATTGGGCGCAGCGCCAAAGGCCGCAGAGTCCCCGCAGTACATCTTACTCTGGGTACTGAGCTGCGCATGCACCTCCAGCCCCACTATCACCTCATATTTATCTGAAACTGACATAATGGTCTATAGACTAAGCCGTCAAAGTAAAGCAATTTCCAGCGGCTGCCAAACCGCTGTACCATCATCCTGATGTGAGGTCCTCTACTACTCGTCCGCGTTTGTAACGCGGATGCTGCCACCTTCGCGTTTTAAACGCGAGTATTTAGAATCCTCGTCACAGACGAGGACTAGTGGGGGAACGGGTTGGGAAAATTGGGAAATACGTGGCGACTTTACCTTTTGTCCTTACCGCAAAGGGTTACCTGTGGTCGTGTGTTATCACCGACCACTAAGCCAAGAGCCACTTTACAGGAAAAGGCCTAGTGCTAATTGAGTGCAAAGTGCGATCCTCTCTGTTTTGGTACGGTGATAACACCGACCACAGGTGGAAGGAAAAAGAGGCTAGTGCTTGTTGATTGGAAAGTGTCATTCTCACCGTTGTGGTATGATGATAGCACCGACCACAGGTAGAATTCTCCTCGTGAGAAGGAACGCTTCAGATTAAAAATTTTTGAAAATGGATTTTAAATATAATTTTAAAAAAAATATTGGCTTATGAATATACCTGTTGGAATAAAAAGCGCTATAGAAAATGATCGCCTTATTGTTTTTGCTGGAGCTGGGCTATCTATAAGATTTAACTTGCCATCATGGCCACATCTTATTACGGATGTAATTCACGAGACGGGCAATACAAATTACAATTTTATAATCGAAGGTTTAAGTAATGGCTTGCTCCCACCATTAGATGCTTTAGAGCTGATTAAAAATGAGCATAATCTTATTAGAAAATATATAAAAAACCATTTTGCAATTAAAAGTGGAAACCTGGAGTTGCATAGAGCAATAACAGAACTTACGGGCAAAATAATTACTACAAATTATGATGATGCTTTTGAAAAAGCTGCTCCACAAATAGTCCCAACCATACACAACTCAAGATTCAACGTTAGTGAGATTAATAAGAACGATGAAGATTTTATTTTTAAAATTCACGGCTCTTATACTGATCCTGATACTTGCGTACTATTTAAGGAAGATTATCGACGAGTTTACGACCAAGATTATGCTTCAACTGAAAAATTTAAATCACTATTTTCTGACAATACGATTTTATTTCTAGGATTTGGCTTTAACGATCCCGATATAACAGAACTATTAAGAAAGTTTGACGATATATATGGAAATAATAATAAGCATTATATTATTACAAAAGACACCGCTGGTTTTAGAGATTTTAAATTTTTAGAGGTTATCCCAGTATCGGAGTTTTCCGAAATAGATGTCAGAATTTCTGATTTTCTTGATTTTAAGAAAGGGTCGGTTAAAAGGCTAGATGATTTAAAGCCCAATCTAGATTTTAAAGGCGCCTTAAAAAAAATTGCCTTTTTAACTCCCGATCCATTAGATATTAACATTAAGGAGAGCGTTCAAAATGTAATTGGATGTTTTGATGATTTAGATATTGAAATACATACAGGCCATCTAAATGTAAATACGTTACAACTAATTGATGACTTCGATGTAGTTATAATGCCAACGAAAGCCTTTAAAGGGAGATTATATATTGAAGATGAAACGTTGAAAAGTGTTCTAGTTCCCGTTGACCTAATATGCAATTCTGTGCTGAACGAAAGAACAATTTTAATCTTTATATCAGAGGAAGAATTACAACTTCCAGAGGACTATCCTATAATTTCTATAAAAAGCTTGAAGCGTGAAGTTATAAAACGATTTGTTTTCAAAGCTTTTAGACGTGGAGAAATGAATTTTGTAGATGAGCAAATTAAATTCCAAAATGTATCCACATTACCAATTGCAATCGGAAAGGAGGAAAATAAATATTTATCAATTTATGGTATAAAAAAGAATCTGGATTTTTCAAGGAAATCACTCAATGTAATTGGAAGAATTGAAGAACAGGCGGCAATAATCAAAAGAGTTCTTAATGCAATAGAATCTAATAAGCTTCTAAATATTAAAGGATCTGGTGGCATAGGGAAAACCACTCTTATCAAAAAGGTAAGTTGGGATCTTTACAATAGAGGTTACTTTAAGCAAGGAGTTAATTTTATAACGTGTGAGAATGTCAAGTCGTTCGTAGATTTTGAGCAGGTTATTCTAAAAGGGTTCAACCTTTTAAATATTATAGATTTCAAAGGTTATTTAAAAGAAAACAGAGTTAAAATAGATGTGCTTATAATACTAGATAATTTTGAAACTGTTACTAATATTTCTGATTCTAATGACCTAGAGCAAATATATCAGTTGTTGGAGTTTTGCGTTGACTATGCTAATATTATTGTAACTTCACGAGAATCCTTAGGATTACCATATGAGGACGTTTTTACATTAACTCCCTTGATAACAGATGATGCTCTAGCCCTGTTTATCAATGAGTATGGTCCTGTTAGCAACAAAGCGGAGTTACAAATTTTAAGATCGGAGATATTAGAAAATCTCTTAAATAACAACCCTCTTGCAATAAAATTGGTTACCAAGACCTCTGTTCGATATTTCCGAATGCAGGAGTTGAAGGACCACTTAGAATCCCATTTTTTCGAAGCAACGAGTGAGGCTTTATCTAATTTGTATAAGAAAGATTCCGACTTAAATATCGAGCGGACTAAATCTATTTACCAGTCTATTAACTATTCATATTCCAAACTTAAAACCTCTGAAAAATTGGCATTTGAGATTCTTCATTTGTTTCCGGATGGAATAAGCTTGTCCAATTTCAAAAGATGTTTTGCAAAAACTCTCAGCTTGAATAGAATAAGCGATATAGATATGCGACATCTTCGCGATAAATCTTTAGTTGAAGATGAAAATGGACTACTTTACCTTCAGCCAATAATAAGAAAGTTTGCAGAATTTCAATTTTTTACTCGTCCAATAGGGGTAAGGCAAAAATATTATAATGATGCTTATGTATTTAATGCATTCTTATTGGATGTTATAAAATTCATAAAAGACAGTAAAAGCTTTTCCGATGCTTTGCGAGTTCAAGATGTGTATAAAAACAATCTAATCGGAATTCTTGATTATATAAGCTATATAGATTTATCCAAATCTTCCAATATAGATGAAAAAAAATACTTTATAAACTATATATATGAGTTGGATGCCTACATTGTCAATAAGAAGCAATATCAAGACTTGCGATCACGGCTTAATGCCTTAGAGGATTATTTTGGAGATGTACCTTTCGCAAATACTTTTTTAGAGGTTATAAAGCTGCAAAGTGTTTATTATCTAGAGGATTTTGATACGGTCTACACTAAAATTGCTGAGATATTATCCCCTACTCGGATGAGCGACCGGATTTTTGAAAATGAAGATTACATAGAGCGGCGCTATAATGATTATATTGCGGATATTCATAGTATGGAAGGATATACTATACAATTGATTGAGTGCTTTGTAAAGAATAAAAGCGATGAGGTTTTCTTAATAAATGATTTTTTCTATTTAGGGATAACTGATTATGCGTTGGAGAGACAAAGAGATTTTTACCGATATGAGTACGAGCTAATTACAGGAAAACTTGATATTAATAAATTGGAGGCTTACATTGATAGTTTATTTAGTGAGGAGCATTTAGAAATTATGCAATGTACTTATACACTATCTAAAGTAAAGCAGCCAGATTACACGCAAATAAAGAAGTTAGTTGTTACTAATCCTTACACGCTTGGATTAAAAGAGTTAATGTTCGCATTTGTTTCAGAAAATGACACAGATATTGCAAAAGTACATTATGAAAATGCTTTAAAGTCATTGGCGCACATCAGATATTTTTACTTAGAATGCTTATATTACTATACGGTTTTTCTCAAAAAAAATGGAGATAGTCAGTACTTTAACTATCTGGATAAAGGTTTGAATCAAGCAATAGAGCTGAAATATCAATATCTGCATTTCAAATTTGAAACTCTGAAGCAAGGAATTGATACTCCGTATGTATGTGACTACAATTACTATAACATAGACGGGTTAGAGGAGTATGTAAAAAATCACAATGCTGTATGGGATGAAAGATTTAAGAAGGAAAAACTTAAAGACTAAGTTTTTAGCCCGCCTACATGGAGCAAGAATGCAGGGTGGCTTGCGGTAGGCGTTCTTGTGCCCCCCGCTGTTCCAAGTTTAGCGCAGCGTAACTTGGAACTCGGAATAACTTCAAGTCTCAGACTTGAGGCGTAGTACAGGTCTTTGCGTCTTCGCGTGAAACAGCATTCCACAGCTCCGCCCTTCGAGCCCTTACAGCATTCCCTTTAGGCCGTTCTTAGAGCCCTTCGTGCCCTTCGTGTGAAAATGCATTTGTATTCTTTGGCATTTTTGCGTTTTTGCGAGCCATAAAGCATTTGGCTGTTCCTTTTGCATTTCCTTAAACTCTTTGCGCCTTTGCGAGAAACAAAATTCGGCTCCTCGGGATGACTCAATACAAGATTCCTTCACTATGTTACGGAATGACAAGACAAGCCGCTAAAACTCAGCCCGCAAAAAATACCCATCCTCAAAGACGATAGCCGGCAGGTACGCCGGCGCCTTCCCGTCAAAGTATGCGATAGGCGGTACCAGCGCCTTGTCAGGATGCAGCTTGTTATACCTGTAGAGCTTCTCCCGCGTCACGTTCTGTGCCTTGGCAGGCTTCGTAGCCGCAGGCGCATCAGCAGGCAGCGTAGCAGCCTCCTCCTCCGCAGCAGGCGGCGCAGGCACCTCCGCCACAGGCTGCGGCGGCGGGTCTGGCTGCGCATCTATCTGCGCCAGATGGCTCACATCCGGCTCGGCGGGCACCACACCCGGCTCACGGTTCCACCCATAGTGGTGCCGCAGCATAAACATCCCAAACTGTACCGGGCACTTGCCATTCATCGTCTTGTCCACGATCCGCGCCTCAAAGCGCTGCTGTATCACCCGCATCAGGTGTATGATCTCCGCGTTGCCGCGCCACTTGCGCCGCCAGTACGCCCACACATCATCATACACATTGGCCAGGCTCAGCGCATGGCCCAGGTACGTACAGTCCGGGCTGTAAGAATAATTTTCGATCACGCGCAGCGTCTCCATCGTACGCTCCAGCGTCCATTTCACGGCATTCGTATTGCCATCAGGTGCTGCCATAGGTCGTTGTTTTTGGTTTTAAGTGATAAGTTTTAAGGAATAGGGAATAGAGAATAATGAATAGAGAATAGGGAATAATGAATAGAGAATGCATGCAACTACGTACACCAACTACCACATCAAGCATTTTATCACCACACAAAGCCCAAAATGTTGAAACTCCCCCTTCCTAAAGGCAACTATATACAAATTTACACTAAAATTAATTTTCTTTTGTGTAAATAACTTCTAACTTTGTACTGTCAAAAGAACGACAGTATGATAAATATAGAATTCGCATCAATAAGAGAGTTAATAAAGGCTTTCCCTGACGAGCAAACCTGTATCAATCATTTGGAGGAGCTTAGGTGGTCAGGCAATGTCGTTTCACCATTCGATGCTACCTCTAAAGTCTACAAGTGTGCTGGCAACAAGTACAAGTGCAAGAACACTGGCAAATACTTCAATGTACGTACAGGCACTTTGTTTGATAACACAAAGATTGAACTGCAAACTTGGTTCTTAGCTATCTATATAATAACCTCACATAAGAAGGGTATATCTTCCGTACAACTGGCGAAGGACTTGGATGTGACACAAAAAACTGCATGGTTTATGAATCATCGCATCAGAAATTGCTTTGGAATGTCTAACGAGCAGGAAGGCGATGTGATTGAAATGGATGAAACGTTTGTAGGTGGCAAAACCAAAAATAAGAGCAAGGCAAAGAGAAAAGAACTGTCCGCTAAAGGGAGGGGATATGTCCATCAAACAATGGTTGTGGGAATGCTGGAACGCGGTGCGGGAGTTAAGGCAAAGGTGGTTATTCCTGCCAATCCTACAATGACAGTTCTGCATGGTCTGATAAAGGATAATCTTAAGGCTGGTACGACAGTAATTACGGATGGTCACGGTGGCTATAAGAATATGCCATCAGAGTATAAGCATGAGATTGTAGAGCACTCAAAAAACATCTACGTTCGCGGGCCATTTCACACTAATAGCATCGAAGGATTTTGGTCTATACTTAAACGCGGTATCTTTGGTATCTACCATCAAGTATCAGAAAAGCACTTGCAACGTTATGTAGACGAGTTTTCGTTTCGTTACAATTCACGCAGCATAGATGAATGCAAGAGATTTAATCTGCTGCTGGCTAATTCAAATAATCGCTTAACCTATAAATCACTAATCAATGGCTAAAGAGGAATTATCATCATTCAATAAAAAACTTTTGACAGCTATGGGCAAAACAACAGCAACAGGCATTCCAACGCCTAAAATGACCGTAAACAAATTAGGTGAGTACATTGTGGCTAATCCTAAAAGGCAAAGACGCATTTTGGAGCAGCTAAAATATCCTCAGGAGAATAAGTTTGGCCCAATGGCCCACCAAGAGGCTAGAGAGGCGATTAAACAATACTTTGTAAACAATTTTGATGAAACATACATTCACGATTGTATTGCAGAATTACACGCTAAAACAGCCACTAATGATTTTCAGCAGGCGCTGATTGATTCATCCATTGAAGGATTGCAGTTTGTTTTAGAATCGGAAACTATAAATGAGAATTTGGAGTACGAACTTTACTCGGGAGCTAATCCCAAACTCAATATAAATGGAGTGGAAATTAGTGTATATCCCGACTTGATTGTACGCTCAAAAGTGAGAGGTAAAGAATATTATGGAGCTTTGAAATTACACCTGAGTAAAAACTCTGCCCTTACTGAGGAAGGCAACAAATACATTGCGGCAATGCTTCACAAGTTTGGAGCATCTCATATAGAATCAGGCACCAATCCCATACGGACTGAGAATTTTATATCCTATGACATCTTTAAGGATGCTTTTATTGAGTGCCCAAGGTCTATTGTAACAAGAATGGACCATATTGAGGCGTGCTGCTTGAATATTGTCGCCATATGGGCATCTATCTAAGATGGTTTTAGCTTTGTGACATTCTATGCATAGCGTTTGAATATTATCCAAACTGCACGCGCCCCCGCCCTTATGAACAGGGAGGATGTGATCTGCTTGCCAGTCGATTGAAAAAACTCCGCAACTGCGACAATACCCCATATCTCTGCGGAAAACCTCCGCACGGATAAATTTACTGTCCCCTTTTAAGATGTAATAATGATGCAATGATTGTATGCGGCATTCATCGCTATACCATTTAGTTCGTTTGCCAATAAGTTGATTATTGCACCCACAAGCACAACGCCCATCGACTTTTGGAAACAAAGCTCCAAAAGTCAAATTCTTTTGATACCGTTCTGTAGATACCAGTATTGGGCTCATTGGCGCTTGTAAATCTATCCCCCTTTTCATATTCCTATACGTATTTTATAGACACTTGTTAGGTGCATTCCTTACGGTCTGTGTAGAATTGTATATAGTCGCCTTTAGAAAGGGGGCTAGGGGGATTTGACACTCGAGCCGCCAGAGACACTAAAATTCCTCGCAAAAAACTCCTGCATTCCTTCCGGCTGTTCTTAAACCCTTCGCGTCTTTGCGTGAAATGTATTTGTATTCTTTCGCGTTTTCGCGCTTTTGCGGTTAATACAGATTGCGAATATATGCAAAATAAGCCAATAATGCACAGACGACCTATCCACAAAACTGAGGATAATCCCCCACCCAAAAACTTACAAAACCCAACCCCCGCAGACCCACACAGGCACAACAAACTACACATGCAGCTAGCACACATATCACCCACCCTCCAGTCGAAAAACAACTATGAAAACAGCATCTCCAGCACCTCCGGCGACCGCAGCCCCGTGAACCCATCGAGGTGCATATTGTAGTACCGCAGCAGCGTATGCATCAGCTCCTGCCGCTGCCCGCGGTGCAGCCGCAGGTCAGGCACCTGTAGCATACTCGTAGTAGACAGCACGCTGATCCACCGGCTCATCTCACGCCCCAGCACCAGCCCGCTCACACTCTCACGCCCCGTATACCCACCCTCCTGCATATCAAAGTAAGGCGCCTCCTCCGTCCACACCCCATGCGGCGGAAAGCCCAGGTACACAGCATAGTACACGAGGAACTGCAGGTGATAATCATGGTTCACCACCACCATCTCATCCAGGTGCACGAAGCAGTCATACACAAAGTGAAACATCTCCTCATTCGCATCATGCTCCTTCAGACTCTTACTCACCACCTCCAATATAAATAGCCCCATAGCCGTCCTCACAGTATCAAAGGGCAGTGTCCTGTACGTATAGGCACGGCGGTACTCCTTGATGCGCTGCAGGTTCTTATTGTCCCTGTGCGTGATGTCCAGGTCGAGCAGCGTGAGTGGCTGCATCATAGCGGCCTTGGCCGTAGAGCGGCTGCTGCGCACGCCATTCACTATGTAGCTCACCAGGCCCAGGCGCTCTGTATACATCCGCACTATGACAGATGTCTCAGAGTACTTCACCGTATGTAGCACTATGCCTTTGGTCTTGATGTCCATCAGAGTATCGCTATGCGCTAAATAGGGCCACCTTTGCTATCTTCATCGCCCCACCGCCCCGCTAAAATGCAAAGACTTGCTCAAATAGCCGCACGGCCCGCCATATGGATGGTAGCAGTACTCATAGCTGCCTACTGGCAGGTAGCCCTCTGCCACTACCCGCTCCAGTGGGACGCCGTCAACCAGATCTTCGTCTGGCATAGGTACATAGCAGAGTGTTTTCATGCACATGTACTGCCGCTGTGGGCACCATATAGCAGGCTCGGATACCCGCTGTATGCCGACCCGCAGAGTGGCCTGTTCTACCCCATCGTGTGGCTCCTGACCCTCGGTGGCCACTACACCCTCCGCAGTAATGATCTTGAGTTTTTCATTCACGTCTTGCTTGCGGCCTGGGGCATGAGGTCACTGCTCAGGACGCTCGGTATCAGTGGCGCTACAGCATCAGTATTCGGCGTGCTTTATGCCATGTCAGGACCCATGACGGGGCATGCTACCCATACTACGCTCGTAGTCAGTATGGCCTGGGTGCCGCTCGTATTATCCTGCTATATACAGTGGCTAAGGAATGGACGCATCTATCACCTGCTACTCACTGCGCTATATGTATATATGGAGGTGACGGGTGGCTATGTAGGGATCACTATCATACTGATCTATGTGATGGCGGCCGTCTTCCTGTATCACATAGGTAAACAGCCTATGCGAAGCGCGGTAGTCATAAAACTGCTGACCCGCCACCTATGGCTAGGCCTGTTCGTGGCGATAGTGTCAGCGGGATTCCTGTATGCGGTAGCACAAGGGCAACCATACATAGACAGGGGAGAAGGTATCACCCGGGCCACTGCCGGTGGCATTCCATTCACGCCTGTATGCCTGCTCACGATGGTCTACCCCGCGCTGACGGGCGATGGCAATTTATCATGGGGTACGGACACCACTATGCAGAGCCTATACATCGGCCTTCTTCCTCTACTGCTAGTCGTACTGGTCATACTGTTGCAGCCTGGACGCAGGACAGTGATGATAGCCTTGGCGAGCCTGCTGACACTACTGGCAGCTATGGGAGGCCATACACCCCTACGTGGATGGCTGTATGACTATGTGCCACTTATGAAGCTCTTCCGCCATGCGGGAATATTCCGCCTATTTACCTGCATAGGATTCATTGTGCTTAGTGCGATAGGCTTTGACGCTATAGAGGATCAGCGTTTCAGACGGAGACTGAGGAATGCTGTACTTGTATTATTTATCATGACTGCTGTCATATGGATCGCAGGGCTGACTATTGCCGGTACTACGGTCATGCATGCCATCGCCTCTGTCAGTCTCTCTGTGGTCTGTATAGCGCTGGCAGCCCTTGTTGTACTGGCATTGCCAGAGTCATTTTTGTCATGGCCTGTGAGGAAAGTGCTTATTGCATTGCTGCTTATTATCGACCTCGGTCTATCAGTACAGCGGACGATGTTTATCACTATAGCTTGTGACCGGCCACTCTCCTCGATCCAAAAGGTCATAGACCAATACCCACGTGGATTTCCGTTGCCATCCAATGATCCCATCACCTCATATGGCCAGTGGAATGACTCCACTATCGCGCCGCCGCTCTGGCAGAATGCAGGCTTCCTGCGAAAGCAAATATCATTTGAAGGGTACAATGGCTTCAACCTTAAAACTTATAATCTTATGCGGGAGCAGGCAGACTTCTTTCAGAGATATGGACACAAGCCTCTGGTGTCGGGAGATCGTAAAACTACCATTCAAATCAGCGCCTTTGATCCTGGCCGCTTTGGTATAGAGGTGGACTGCAGTCAGGATATGCAGCTGACATTGGCGCAGATATACTTCCCAGGATGGAGGGCTAGTATAGATAAAATGGAGGTGCCAGTGGCAGAGAATGCCGATCATTTTGTATCCTGTAGCGTGCCAATAGGGCATCATCAGGTAGACTTTTACTTTTCTCCTAAAGGAGCTAAAGCCGCATTTATTTACACACTGCTGATCGTCACTATGCTGACAGCAGGTATAGGTTTATACCGAAGAAGGCTTAATTGATAAAGACGATCTTGCCTACGTTGTGCTCCTTGCCCAGATCAGTAGCAGCATAGACAAAGTACACACCCGTATGCGCTTTCTGGCCATCGTAGCCTTTGCCATCCCATATCATCTGACCCCCATTGGCCCGGCCCTGATAGATGAGCATGCCGCCTGCATCCATGATCTTCACATAGGCATTATCCACGAGGCCTTTGATAGCTATCGGGCCCGTATAGTCAGGGCGTACAGGATTAGGATATACCAGTGGTTTGCCCTTGGTAGACTCACCCAGTATGGCATCGCTCTGGTAGCTCACGAGGCCGAGCTCCGTACCGATAAACACCTCACCACTCTTCTCACAGACCGTGATGCTGGTGATGTTATTTGATGGGAGTGGGCTATTGTCCGCGGTGAAGTGGAGTAGCTGCTTGGTACCGTCCTCGCTGATCAGCCACACTCCGTTAGTGCTGCCTACCCACTTGCGGTTGGCCCCGTCTACAGCCAGCGCCTGTACGATCTCCGTAGAAAAAAGATAACCTATGAAACCACCCTGATCTACCTTGATACGCGTAGCATCGCAGCCGTAGTCTGATGTAGCGCTACCTGCGCAGTAGAAAGTCCCTATACCTATATCTGTACCTACCCATATATCTCCGTTCTTGTCTTTGGCCATGGTCCAGACGTTTGTATTGGGCAGGCCACCACCGCCTGTAGCTGTGGTCATGGTCGCATATTTATCATCTGATGCATCCAGTACATTGTAGCCGGGATTATAGACTACCATGTTATTGGCACGACCCGCTATCCATATCTGGCCATAGTCATCTGCTATCATCTGTCGTGCTGTGACTACGTCATTTGGTACATTGAAGCTGGCCCACTGGCCATCAGGGGTCTTTACTACCAGCGTTCTTGAGGTTCCCGTATTGCTCATCCATAGATTGCCAGAGCCATCCACGCAGAGGGCGCTTACCTTGACCACGCTTGGGTCACCAGTCTGTGTTTGCAGGGTGCCGTTACTATTAGTGTTGTCATACTTTATCAATTCTCCAGTTCTCCTGTTCAGCTCTACCAAACCGCCACGGAGTGAGGCAAAGTATACTTTATTGTTTATATCATCTACCGCTACATCTACGAGATCATAGCATCCTCCTATCAGGCCGTAGACATTGATATTGTAGTTCTTCCAGGTTTGATGATCGAAAATGACAGGCCCTGTAGGATCGTAGTTATAGTTGATATAGGCGCCATCTGTCCCTCCGGCTGCCAGATAGAGCGTATTATCTGATGAAGTACCCATACGAAACACATTAGCACTCGGAGGGCCTGCTGGTCCGAGATGCTCTATGAAAGTCGTATCCTGGTAGTGAATGAGTCCACCCCATAGGTCTGCTATCCAGTTGTCATTTCCATTCTTGATGATCTGTGATGGCTTCGGGCTATTGGCAAAATACACTTCCTGAATCGTACCGTCAGGTTTGATTCGAAGTGTCTTTTCGTCAGGACCATTTGTCCAGAGAAAGGCATAAAGGTATCCATCAGAGGAGCTGAAAGAGTGATATGTGAAACCCGCATCAAAGCGCACTTTGTTGAATGTATTGCCAGTCATGGCATAAAGTGAATCCCGCACGGTCACATAGAAGCGCCCGTTTAGCTGGCCTACCAGATCGGCTGCTCCGGAGGGCAGGCCACTGCTGCTACCATACTTCGTCCAGTTGTTAAAGTTTTGCAGGTTGCCGGAGGCGAGTGGAGCTGATTTCAGACCTTCTTCGGTGGCCGCATAGATGGTGGTGCCATCAGAGGCTATGCTATAGATCTTGATGTTTTGACCAGTATCGCCGATGATATAATTGTCCTTGATCTCTTTCTTGTCCAGGTCCAGCACTGATATACCCAGATCAGTGGCCAGATAAGCATACTCACCGATGATAGCTACATCATTGATGTTTTTTGAACTGCCTACTGAGGCATTGCGGATATCAGGGATGTTGTACAGGTCGGTGCCATTGACCAGCAGGTCTATATTGCTGGTACTATAGGTGATCACCAAAGTGTTTTTGGTAGCATGGTATGCCAGGTGGGTCGGCTTGGCGTCGCTGAGACCTGTCGTCTTGGTCAGGGGAGTGGTGCTACCATCGGCCTTTTCTACATAGAAAAGCGAATAAGGCGTAGCACAGTATATCCTGTCATCGCTCTGCACTACCTGCAGGGCGCTATTGTAAGGAGGGAAGCTCTCCCAGGTGCCGAGGGGGCGCTGCTGGGCCATGAGGCCGGAGGCCAGCAGCAGGGAGAAACCAAAACTCAAAAGGGTCTTCTTCATGTGACTAAAGTATCTAAAAATCCCGTCTCTAACGGTGATTCGCCGCCGATAGTATATGCCCGGCTATAATATTGGTAGTATAGACGTTAGCCACAGGCAGAGGGCGGGTAGCGACTAGGCATATAGCCTGTACAGGTACAGGATTTTTGCCTATTTTTGGCGGCCATAAAAGGCGGTCAGCCCCAGCGGGCTGGCTGTTTTATTCATATCACCAAGCGATCATATTTATCTCAAAATGAAACCCAAAAACACTGACAGCCCCGGCTATCCTGAGTACTCCCAGCTCCACCTCCCATCTATGGAGAAGGATATTCAGCTGTTTTGGGAGCACAATAAGATATTTGAAAAGAGTGTGACATCCCGCTCTGAGGACAAGCGCTTTATCTTCTACGAAGGACCACCCTCTGCCAATGGCAAACCGGGTATCCACCACGTGATGGGCCGGACGATCAAGGATCTCTTCTGCCGGTTCAAGACGCTGCAGGGCTACCGTGTAGAGCGCAAGGCCGGCTGGGATACGCATGGCCTGCCTATAGAGCTGAATGTGGAGAAGGAACTCGGCATCACTAAGAAGGACATAGGCACCAAGATATCAGTAGCGGAGTACAATAAGCACTGCCGCGCTGATGTACTGAAGTACACAGATATCTGGCAGGACCTCACCGCCAAGATGGGCTACTGGGTAGATATGGAGCATCCATATGTGACCTGCGATGATACCTACATCGAGTCTCTATGGGCGCTGCTCAAGATACTTTACGAAAAGGGCCTTTTGTACAAAGGCTTTACCATACAGCCATACTCTCCTGCGGCGGGTACGGGCCTGAGCGCAGCGGAGCTCAATCAACCGGGCTGCTACCGCGATGTGAAAGATATCACGGCCATAGGCATGTTTAAGGTAGTGAAGGATGAAAAGTCTGCTCCACTATTCGACAGCGCAGATGAGGATGTACGCATACTGGCATGGACCACTACACCGTGGACACTGCCGTCTAACGTAGCACTGGCAGTAGGCCCGGGTGTGAAATACGTCAAGGTCAAAACTGTCAATTTCTACAGCAAGCAGGAGGTGAGTGTGATACTCGCTGCCGATCTCGTAGAGAAAACCTTCTCCTGGAATAATCTAGAGATACGTGACCGCAAAGAGGTGGGTACAGGTGCTGACCTGGTAGGGGTGAAGTATGAGCAACTCTTCCCATTCTCTCAGCCTGATGGTGATGCGTTTCGCGTGATACCGGGAGACTTTGTGACCACTACAGATGGTACGGGTGTAGTCCACATATCCCCGGTACATGGTGCAGATGATATGCGTGTGGCCAGGCTCAATGGCATCGTGACAGACTTCCTGCTGGTCAATGAGCAAGGACGATTCACAGATGGAGTAGGGGAGTTCTCGGGTGAATATGTGAAGGAGGGCTACTACACCGAAGAGGAGAAAGCCGCGGAAGCACAAAAGCAACGCCGTGACAACTACCTGAGTGTAGACATACGCCTGGTAGATAAACTCAAGAAGGAGAATAAGCTTTTCAAATCAGAAAAGTACGAGCATACCTATCCGCACTGCTGGCGCACGGACAAGCCGGTGATATACTACCCGCTGGATAGCTGGTTTATCAAGACCACTGCCGTAAAGGACCGCCTGATAGAGCTAAATAAAACGATCAACTGGAAGCCGGCCTATACAGGTGAGGGACGATTTGGCCAGTGGCTGGAGAACCTCGTAGACTGGAACCTCTCCCGCTCGCGCTACTGGGGCACACCGCTGCCTATCTGGCGCACCCGAGATGGCAAAGAGGAAAAATGCATAGGCTCTATAGACGAGCTGAAGAAGGAAGTAGAAAAGGCAATAGCTGCCGGCATCAAGACACCGGATGGCAAAGAGCAGAATACAGACCTCACGGACCTGCACAAACCGCACGTAGATGAGATGGTGCTGCTATCTGACAGTGGCCAGCCTATGTACCGCGAGTCTGACCTGATAGACGTGTGGTTTGACTCGGGTGCTATGCCGTACGCGCAGTGGCACTGGCCTATGGAGAATGATGGCGTTTTCAAGGCCAACTTCCCGGCAGACTTCATAGCAGAAGGTGTGGACCAGACACGTGGCTGGTTCTTTACACTGCATGTGCTCGGTGTAGCGCTGTTTGACTCAGTGGCATACAAGAATGTAGTATCAAACGGCCTGCTGCTGGACAAGAACGGCGTGAAGATGAGCAAGCGCCTGGGCAATATCGTAGAGCCATTTGAGACGATAGAGAAATACAGCGCCGATGCTACACGCTGGTACATGATACGCAATAGCGATCCGTGGGATAACCTCAAGTTTGACCTCAAGGGTATCGAGGAGGTGACGCGTGCGCACTTTGGTACGCTGTATAATACATACGGCTTCTTTGCGCTGTATGCTAATATCGATGGCTTCAAAGTGGACCGCGCACACCTTGTGCCCATGGCAGAGCGTACGGAGCTGGACCGCTGGATCATCTCCAAGCTGCAGTCTCTGGTGAAGGAAGTGACAGGCTACTACGAGGACTACGAGCCTACACGTGCCGCACGTGCTATAGAAGCATTCGTAGATGCGCACCTGTCCAACTGGTACGTGCGCCTCTCACGCCGCCGCTTCTGGAAGGGCGAGATGGGCCGCGACAAACAGGCAGCCTATGAGACGCTGCATGAGTGTCTCTATGTAGTGGCGCAGCTCATGAGCCCGGTGTCGCCGTTCTTTAGCGACTGGCTGTATCGGAATCTGACAGGAGAGCATCAGATCGAATCGGTGCACCTCACCCTGCTGGCCAAAGCTGATGAAAGCCTTGTAGACAAAGACCTGGAGGAGCGTATGGAGCTGGCGCAGCGATTTACATCGCTCATCCTGTCACTCCGCAAAAAAGTTCTCATCAAGGTGCGCCAGCCGCTCAGCAAGGTGCTGATACCGGTACTGGACCTCAAGATGAAAGCGCAACTGGAGAAAGTAGAAAGCTATATCCTGAGCGAAGTGAACGTGAAGGAGATACAGTATGTGACGGACACCGCAGGCATCGTAAAGAAGAAGGCAAAGCCAAACTTCAAATCACTGGGCAAGAAGGCCGGTGCGAAGATGAAGCTGGTGCAGGAGGCTATCGTAGCTTTCACGCAGGATGATATCGCTCGGTTTGAAACAGATAAGGCATACCAGCTGACACTGGAGGGACAGTCTTTTGACCTGACGGCAGAGGATGTAGAGATCATATCAGAAGACATACCTGGCTGGCTCGTGGCCAATGACGGCCCGCTGACCGTAGCGCTCGATGTCAATATCACAGACGCCCTGCGCAATGAAGGTGTGGCCCGCGAATTTGTCAATAAGGTGCAGAACATCCGGAAGGACAAAGACTTTCAGGTGCTGGACCGCATACGTGTGTCAGTGGTGCGGGAGCCATCTCTGGAGGCCGCACTGGCGCAGTATCATGACTATATAGCCAATGAGATACTGGCCAATAAGATCGAGCTGGTGGAGACACTGGCCGACTATGATGAAATAGAATTCAATGACTCTACGCTGAAGGTAAGCGTGCAACTCAACTAAGCATGAACAAGACAAGCAGAAATGCCATTATCATCGTTCTTCTCATAGTCTTTCTGGATCAGCTCATCAAGCTGGTGATCAAGACGCATATGATAGAAGGCGAAGAAATACTCGTGGCAGGCCGCTGGTTTCGCCTGCACTTTGTAGAGAATGTAGGAATGGCATTCAGCATGGAGCTGCCATCTCAGTACGGCAAGCTGCTGCTATCTGTATTCCGGCTGGTGGCGATAGGTTTTATCATCTATATGCTGCGCAGCCTGATCAAAGAGAAGTACCATCCAGGCCTCATCTACAGCGGCGCTATGATACTGGCAGGTGCAATAGGCAATATGGTAGACAGCGCTTTCTACGGATTGATCTTTACCGATAGCGTGGGCCGGGTGGCCGAAGTGTTTCCAAAAGGTGGAGGTTATGCAGGCTTTCTGAGGGGTAATGTCGTAGATATGCTTTGGTTTCCTGTGGTCCATGGAGTATTCCCGGATTGGTTTCCTATCTGGAAAGGGGAATTTTATGAATTCTTTCGCCCCATATTCAATATAGCTGATGCGGCTATCACTATAGGTGTAGCTATCATCATTATCTTTCACAAGACATTTTTCCACCATCCTGTAGAGGGAAATATGACGGATGAAAACACGGTGACCTCTGAGCAGGCTCCTGATATGAATGGCCCGGATGCTGAGGGCCATATCTCTGCGATAGCGGAATAAAGCCTCTGATCAGATACCTACAAAACCTCGCACAAAGTCTCCCATTTTGGCATTATGCGCCTGATCTGCCATAAACTTATTGATGTCTACTACCTGGTAGTCCTTAGATACGTCAAATAGCTTTGTATCTGGCTCCATTTTGACTGGAGTCATGGCAAGTGTGCTGGTCTTTGACGTTTTGCGGTTCATTACTTTGCCCTGCAGGATCGCATTGCTGCCGTCCTCTGCAGGACCCCAGAAGCCAGCGAGCCGCAGCACGGGGATGAGCCGCTGCACATTGATCTTGAGGTCTGCCGTTTTGATCTCGTAGGAGAAGCTATCAGTGATAGCCTTTTTGATAGATGCAGTCTGATCACCTATTTTTTCTGTAGCGCCGGTATTGCGATAGGCCTGGGTGTTGTGCACTTTGTATCCAGGCAGGTAGGCATTCTTTTCATATATCGGCAGCACTTTGTCTATATCAAATACGACAGCCGTCTTATTGCCCTGGTCATTGAGACAGGTGAGGCTGTGATTAGTGATGTCGAGGATATATGCAGCATATTTGGCACCACCGGATATTTTGCGGATATAGCACTTGTCGCCTTTGATAAAGATCTCAGCGTTATTCTGCCTGCCGTTTTCGTCTTTATACTCAGTACGGAGTGCACCAGTGAATGACTGAGCAAACATGACAGCTGAAACGATAAGCAGCGGGAGCAATGCAATAAGCTTCTTCATATGAATGGTAAATGTTTTCTAAAGATAAGGAAAGCGATGAGTGCGGCGGCTATAGCGGTGACGAGTACCGCACCGGCGGCCATGTCTTTTATTTTGCCGGCCAGGTGGTGATGGCCAGGTGAGATGAAATTGACCAGGTCCTCTATGGCAGAGTTGAATAGCTCTGCGCAAAGTACCATGCCGAAGCAAAGAATGATCCAGCACCACTCCTGCTCAGATATGTGCCAGTACCAGCCGGCTATGCACACGCAGATAATGGCCAGCCAGTGTATCTTGATATTGAGCTGCTCACGCGTGGCTATCGCTATGCCCTGCCAGGCGTATCCGAAGCTTTTGATCAGTTTGATGGCTCTCTGGTAGATCATTTCAGCATTTTGAGGATGGCAGTTTCCAGCACATCGTTTGTATAGTTGGCACTTTTGAATCCACTGTAGAGTTTCACCTTGCCCAGTGCGCGGCCCAGGTGAAAGTCCCGCTGCTCCCGGTAGAGGGCAATGCCTCGTTTCTCCAGCTCCCGTGCCAGGTAGATCTGCTCTGTCTGACCCGGAGTCGGTACAAATATCGCGCTTTTGCCCAGGCGAGCCAGGTCCATGATAGTGCTATAGCCGGAGCGGCACACTACGAGTCCGGTCTGCTGCAGTGCCAGGTTGAGCTGCTCGGAGCCGAGGTAGTCTACCACGCTCAGGCGCCCATCAGTACTGATCTCACTGGTACCCTCAGGCTTGCCGCGCACCAGTAGTGAGGAGCCGGAGTACTCTTTTAGCTGGGCCCTGAGGATTTCTTCAAATTTTGAGCGCTGAGGTTCTGGCCCTGATACCAGCGCCATGATATCATACCGCTGCTCTACTCCCTGCAGGTCATGCATTCGCGAGAGCTGGCCTATATAGCGTCTCTCTATACTACCAGATGATGACAGGGCCCCGGTCAGGTTGCGCCCATCTCTGAAGTCGGGCACCCAGACGCGATAGAAATTTTTTATCTGCTGCCGGTTGTAATAATTGACAAAGGCGCCGAGAAAGTCCAGCATATCCGGCATCTGGATGGTGAGCTGATGGGTAATGAGGATGCTTTTGACGCGATGGGAATAACAGCCGTAGCGATTGTCGCTGATCACGATGTCTATCCGCTTCTCACGGATCAGCCGCTCTACTATCGCGTGCTCCTGACGGATGGCCTTTGAGAACTTTGGGATCTGGGAGATCATCTTGGGAAGCATACCACTCTCGCCACTCTGATACACAGGGTCGTAGGCCGGTAGCACGCAATACTCTATATCCGGAAACTCCCTGCGCAGCAGCGCCAGCGCATCACCATCGCTGGCCAGGTAGACAGTCTGGCCATAGCGGCGCAATAGCTGTATGATAGGGATCATGCGGCTGGCATGGCCTATGCCCCAGTTTAGCACACAGATCAGGATTTTTTTATGCTTGATGTTTTCTTGCAACGGATAATTAAATTTGCCGGGACACGTTTACAATACAGGCGTGCTAATGTAACTAAAACCAACTTTACTCTTTATGTCTGCTTCACGTTTTTGCACCCGCAGTCTGGTACTGGCACTCACTGCCATACTACTCATGGCCACAGCTACTATGAGCACAGGCTGTGCTGCCAATAAATGTGACTGCCCTAAATTTGGCGGACACCGGCTGAAGCACTGATCCAGCTGTGGAAAACCTCACTATTGACAAAGGTGAAAGGAGCTACTATCTTAATAGTGTTAGACCCCTTACACCTAAGTTATTAAGACATGCGACCCTTATCCGACCTGCTCCGCGGGGAGTTTGGCTATATCGTGGACCTGACCGACAAGCACCTGATCGAACAATTGTTTGACGCGGGCTGCTTCCCGGGTGACCTGATCCGCGTGATAGACAATGATCCCGAGCGGACCTTTATGACCTTCCGCCTGCGCCGGCAGGTATTTCACCTGGACCGCACCAAGGCCAGCACTATCCTGACTAATCCCGTCAGCTACTACTTCTGTCTTAACTAGACAATTTTTTTGCCTCTCACAAGTATCTATTTGCCTGCTTATCTCGTATTCATACGGGTATCACCGGTGATTTTGACAGTTATAGGATAATTGCAATCTTGCACGGATACAATCAGGTACTATGGGCATCAAAATATTTATCACCGGCGGCACTTTTGACAAAGAATACGACGAGATCAACGGACGGCTATACTTCAACGATACGCACCTGCCTGAGATACTGGAGCTGGGCCGCTGTGGGCTGGATGTGAGCATCCGGACCCTGATGATGATAGATAGCCTGGAGATGACCGATCAGGATCGTGAGCTGATAGTCAATGCCTGCCATAAGTGCGAGGAGAAAAGTATCGTGATCACGCACGGCACAGATACCATGGAGGTCACGGCCCGTGCACTGGGGGAGGCTATCAAAGACAAGACCATCGTACTGACCGGGGCTATGATCCCGTACAAGTTTGGTAGCTCTGATGGGCTCTTCAACCTGGGTACGGCACTGGCATTTGTCCAGTCACTGCCGCCGGGTGTCTATGTGGCTATGAATGGTAAATACTTCACCTGGGATAATGTGAGGAAAAACAAAAGCAAAGGAAGCTTTGAGGAAGTCGGGCAATGATTTATATTTACCCATAAGCAAGAGGTTATTTTATATTTTTAAGAATATCTTAGCTAAAACCAATACATAATCAAGGATGAAGAAGGCATTTTGGATACTGGCAGCCGCATTTCTGCTGATCGGCTGCTCTCACAAGACAGAGTATGTGAATGACCTGACCGGCAGATGGTTTATATACAAGATCACCCGGGATAATATAGATCAGACTCACCTGGTAAATGATTCTTTCCAAAACTATAGCATCACCTTCACTGCGGATGGCAAGTATATGGAAATGAACCCCCAAGGTGCAGACTCTAATATCCAGACGGGTACGTGGGCATTCCAAAATAACTATGGGCAGCTGGTCATGACCGATACGGGTAATGTAGCGTCGACCTACACCATCTTTAACCTCACCGGCAACCATGTGGAGCTCCTGAAGGATAGGGAAGACCGCTACTTTAGGAAATTTCAATAATCCTGTAACCGGGCTACAAACGAAGAATGAAAAAAACTATAGTCATCCTCTCAGTAATGCTCTCTGTAGCTATCATGGGCTGCAATGAGAAAAAACTGGTAAGCGATATCACGGGCAACTGGCATGTGACCAAATATGTAGTAGATGGCAGGGACCAGACGGTCGCTTTTGATACGACTCATGCCGGATTTCAGTGGAGCTTTAGCTCCGATGGCAAATACCATAAGACATGGTCTGATAACCGCATAGGCCGCGTCTATACGGTAGACAGTATACAGCACTTTGACTCTACTACTATGACCGTGGTATTTGACAGCACGATCACTACTAGCGCTATCGTACCATTTGTACATTACAATGATGTGAGGGGCGTATGGGTACTCATCAACGGTAATAAATACCTGCAGACCAATGACTCCCTCTCAGCTGTGCAATACGAGATACAAGATCATAGTGCAAAGAGCCTTCATCTCTACAGTGGCAGCGAAGACCTCTATCTGGCGCAATAAATTTTCCGAAAAAATAGAATATTGCTATATTAGCATTACGTTTTCATAGGTTCAAAAGTGGTCGTTACCGAAAGGTGCGGCCATTTTTTTTGTGTATCATTGTAAGGTTTACCAGCGCAGTATCTCAAAACCTTGAATAAGTTTCATCAACATTTTTACGAATACCAGTATCTGGAGCCGCGAGATTGGGTACTGGCACCGCTATTTATCCTGCTGGTGTATGCACTAGCCAATAGTTTTGTAAAAGGGAAGATACGCAAGGACCTGCGCAAGTACTTTATCCCCGCGCTGACGCTCAAAATGTTTGGCGCCATAGCATCCGGGCTGGTGTATCAATACTACTATCATGGCGGTGATACCATGGAGTTTTATACATCTGCCAGTTTTATCTATTCACTTTTTGCTGATAAGCCAGCTGATGCCTTTCACCTCCTCAGTACAATGCCTGTGTGGCAGTATCCGGAGCTGGCACAGTATGACTACCTCCCGTTCATCTACGACCCGACTACGTGGACGATAGTCCGGATCACAGCAGTGGTGGATCTTTTTTCACTGGACTCATATCCTGTCATCTCCATCTACTTTAGTATCTTCTCACTCTACTGTAGCTGGAAGTTTTTTAGCCTGCTGGCAGACCTCTATCCGGATGGCAAAATGATCCAGAGATTTGCCTACTGCCTCTTTTATATTCCTTCTGTGTTCTTTTGGGGTAGCGGCGTCTTTAAGGATACGCTGACGCTGGGCGGGCTTTTTCTGGTGTCTTACCACATCTATCAGATCTTTATCCGCCGCAATATCTCTATAGGTCAGTTTGCCTGGCTATTTGCAGGCTTGTACCTGATGTACAGCATCCGCCTTTTCTTCCTGATCATTCTTATACCTTGTATTGGTTTCTGGCTCTTCGCTGAGTTTAGAGATCGGATCATCAAAAATGAAACGATCAAGGCTGTTTCTTTCCCATTTCTACTCATTGTTGCTACCGTGGTGGTGATATTTGGCGTGGGACGGGTCATGAACTCAGATGAAAAGCTAAGCGCAGAGGCACTGCAGCAAAAGGCGGAGGGATTTCAAAGCTGGCACGGCTCTCTGGGCGGCTCTGCTTATGACCTGGGTATCACCGATTATACTACCAGTAGCCTGATCAAGGTCTTTCCCAAGGCGGTAAATGTCACACTTTTCCGCCCTTATTTGACAGAGGCGCATACGGGGTTTCAATTGATCACGGCCCTCCAAAGTTTATTCTTTGGATTGTACCTTTTGTACACGCTGGCAGTGACGCGTCTGCGAGGTATAGCGGCCATCACGAGTGATCCGCTCATACTTTTTTCGCTAACATTTAGTTTATTCTATTCGTTTGTGGCAGGTTTTACCAGCTACAATTTTGGCGCGCTGGACAGGTACAAGATACCGGCACTTCCTTTTTTCATGCTCGCTCTGGTCCTGGCCAATCATCATGCTGAGCAGGGCAAAAAGCGCCAAAAGGCAAAAAACCTCTAATCAAAAAGGGAAATAAAGTTAGGTGTATTACTCCGCACAGAGTAGCAGGCTTCTATCTTCTGCCGTGCCGCAAGACCTGCACGTATGCGCTGGGCAGCATCTGATATATAGGTGGTAATGGCGCGCTCCCAGTCCTGATCGGTGGCGCATATCATACCATTCACATGGTCGTCTACTATCTGTGTATTGACCCCTACCGGCGAGACCAGTGCTGGTACGCCCAGACTCATGTACTGTAGCGCCTTAAATCCGCATTTGCCGCGGGCCCACTGGTCATCAGTGAGTGGCATGAGGCCAATATTAAACTCCAGCAGATCGGCTATCTCTGTGTCCTTATTCCAATGTTTATAGCGTAGTGAGCGGAGGTTTGTCTTCAGCTCCCTGTTTGAGATGACCATAAAAGTAAACTCATGGTCCTGCTCCAGCCGCTCGAGTATGGGGATGATATGATCCAGGTACTGCGCTGTAGAGTGGGTGCCGGTCCATCCTATCACTATGCGCTCAGTGTGCTGGTCTTTGACCTGATTGTGCAGATGTTCAGTATCTATCGTGGTGGGGTTAACCACTACACGCGTATTGTATTGCCGGGCATAGTCGGCCAGGTAGTCGTTGCCACAGGATATCCGCCAGGCCCAGCGGCAGATAGAAGCGACTTTGCCGTGCCATTTGAGACCTGCGGCTATCTTATTGTGGGCAGATGTATTGGAGAGCCAGATGGCATCATCATAGTCATAGATGATCTTTTTGCGCAGGATTTTGGCTATGATCCACTCAAAGACAGGGGGGCCGATAGGTGATGCCTCGCGGTGAATGAATACATAATCATAACCTGGTATGCGGAGCAGGTCTCCACAGCGGCGCCAGAAGCCGCGCAATATACCGACTACTTTAGCTACTGTGTGTCCTGGTCTGTATAAGATCTGCCAGGTATCATGATCCAAAAACGGACTGGTATGAAAGGTAATGCCCTGATCCCTCAGCGCAGTATAATACTGCTCAAAGCGGAAGCGCTGTGACGGTGCCTCGCCATGAGGGTAGGGTACTATAAAGTAGACTGTCTTCATGCTGTTGTCCCTTTCAGCTGGTCATATACAGCCTTGTATCTTTTTACGCCTTCAGCTAAAGCGTAATACCGGTAGCCACCATGCTGAATATGTGCATGATCTATAGCCAGCAGGCGATCTATCTGCGAGGCTGCATAGCTATAATCGGCTTGTGTAAAACCCTCTAATGCTATACCAGCCTGCGTGTCTTCTATGATATGATCTACATCGCCTACACCTTTATTGCAGATCAGGGGTATGCCCATAGCCATCAGCTCACCTTGTTTGGTAGGCGAGGAGGCTTTTTTGGAATAGGCGGGTTTAATGAAGAATACCGCGATCTGTGACAGGCTGAGGAAAGTGGCCACCTGGTCATATGGGCTCTGCCTTACGATGATCTTATCTGCCGGGATATTTTTGTTCTTTGCCTTGTCGTACACTATGGCCGGTGTATCTGCTGTAATGAAGAGGAACTTCAAATGAGTATGCGTGCTAAGTGCTGTGGCAAAAAGATCCAGCATCTCATCCACCATGTACCAGGTACCGAGCGATCCGAGATAGGACATCACGATATCCTGATCAGTAATGCCCAGCTCAGCCTTTAGTGCCTGGCGCCGGGATCCATCCACTTTCTTTGGGTCGAATTTACTGAGGTCAGTACAGCATGGGATCACGGTGATAGGAAGTGGAGTAGCGCGCAGTTTCCACCCTTGCATCTCGAGGCGTGCATTGTCTGTGAGGCTGATGATCTGGTCTGCAGTGAGCAGGTACTCCTTTTCCTTGCGTTTAAAGAAATCATAGATCATACTATACGGCTGCCTGTCTCTGGGCCAGATGCCTCCGTCTATGCGCTCATCAGCCCAGAAGCCACGCATGTCAAAGATCATTTTGACTCCATATTTGCGCTTCAGCCAGAGGCCCACCAGGGCGCTGATGTAGCTGCGGCAGTGTACTACGTCATATGGCTCGCGCTCGTACTCACGGGCGGCGGCGCGGCGCATCTGCCATACATCCCAGAGCGTAGACAGGATCGGTGGCCTCTTAGTGTACTGCTGAGGCAGCCACCTGATGCCGTGTATCTGCAGCAGGTCCGAGATAGATTTTTTATCCTTTTCATAACGCTCTGGTTTCTCGAAGCTCATCAGGGAGAAGCGGATACCTGTAGCTGTAAGGCCGATAAGATATGGGATCACCTGGGACCGGCCCAGCGGGTCGGTCATACCATCATAGGAGATATAGAGTGCTTTCTGATCAGCCATGATGCATTTGATTTATTGCGCCCACTTGTGCAGGAGCATGAGCGCCCAAAGGCGGTTGTATAGATAGTTCTCTCCTGCCTCAAAGCGGCGGAGCAGCGAGGCTACCTGATCATATTTTACAAACCCAGCCTGCTCCACAGCGGCCCGGGACAGGTATTTATCCAATAGATACTTCAGATCCTTGTGCAGCCAGCGGATGAGTGGGATAGAGAATCCCTTCTTAGGCCGTGCGAAATATTCTTGAGGCACATAATCGTATAGTACCTCTTTGAGTAAATATTTGCTTACGCCCTTATTCACTTTCAGCTGCTCATCCAGATTGAGGGCAAACTCTACGACCCTGTAATCAAGAAACGGCGTACGTGCCTCCAGAGAAAACTGCATGCTGGCTACATCTACCTTGACCAGCAGGTCATCCTTCAGGTAATATTTAATATCAAAAAGCGCCTGCTCCTCTTTGGCAGAAAGCTTTCGCGATAAGCCATTCAAATCCTCATTAAAAATAAGAGGATGGATATAGCCCGGCTGCATAAGCTGGTACAGCTCTTTCTCTGAAAAGAGATATTGCTCCTGGGAGAAGATGTGGCTCTTGATATGGTGGTCATCTTTGTAATCAAAAATGCCGGAAGCACGTTTGTAGCGATTGCTCAGCAGGCTGAGTGCCGTACGAATGGGCTGGCGCAGTGTGTGCACACCGGGTATAGCCAGGCGCTCTGCCCATACATGGGCACCATACCCCATAAAGAGCTCGTCACCTCCATCTCCGCTCAGTGTCATGGTCACGTGCTGGCGGGCCAGCCGGGATACTAGCATGGTGGGGATAGCAGATGAGTCAGCATATGGCTCGTCATAGGCTGTGAGTATGCGGTCTACCAGCTCGAGGGATTCCTTCTCAGATACAATGAACTCATAGTGCTCCGTGCCGAGATGCTCAGATACGCGGCGCGCATAGGCAGACTCATCCATTTTATCATCCTTCACTCCTATGGAGAAGGTCTTAATGGTCTCCTCCGACACGTTTTGTGCGATAGCGGCTACAGTGCTGGAGTCGATACCACCACTGAGAAATACGCCAAAAGGCACGTCGCTGATCATGCGGTATTTCACTGAGCTGCTTAGCAGCTCTTTCAGCGCATCCTTTGCTGTACTAAAATCAGTGACTTTTGCAGCGGAGACCTTGTCTTCCGGCTGCCAATAGCTTTTGATCGTCACCTCACCACCTTTTACCACGGCATAGCTACCCGAGGGGATACGTGATATATTGGTGTAAATAGTATTCGGACCGGGTACATAGCCTGCGTAGAGAAAATTGTAAACGCTCTGATGATTAGTTTTTTTGCTCTTATTGATATGATCTAGACGGAGTAGCGCCTTGATCTCAGAGGCGAATGCAAAATGCCCGTCCTGAGCATAATAGTAAATGGGCTTCACACCGAGCCGATCTCGAAAGAGGTATAATACATGCTCCTGTGTGTCATAGATCGCAATGGCAAACATACCATTCATCAGATGTACAAAGTCCGGACCGCGCAGCGCAAACGCCTCCAGGATAACCTCAGTGTCAGATGTGGTATGTGTATGTATGCCGAGCTGAAGCGCTATCTCACGAAAGTTATATACCTCACCATTGAAGCAGATCTGATACCGGCCATCATGTGATGGCATAGGCTGATTGGCTGCGGTGCTGAGATCCAGAATGCTGAGCCTGCGGTGCCCAAACCCTAGCCCATGATCCCTATCTATGTAGAAGCCATCCGCATCCGGGCCCCGATGCGAGAGGCAATCTGTCATATTGCGCAGGTCTGTATCAGACCAGATCCTGTATGGAGAGAAAAAACCAGCTATGCCGCACATCCGTCCTGTGGTGATTTATGAGTGAAAGGGATGAGGAGCCTGGTCCTGTGCCGCAAAAGGATGGTAGTCTCCCTGCAGGCCGATAGGCGCCTGATGGCGGATGTCATGCACTATCTGTATAGATGGTAGCGCCTCCATCAGGCCAAATCCGTTTCCACTCAGTATCTGCTCATAACTACGCGTATGAAGATCCGTGAATCCATCACTGAACTCTATCTCACGCCCTTCTATCTTCATAGAGCGGTAGGTTCGCTTGCCGGCTGCTTGCAGCTCTGCCGGTATGGTATCAGAGTTGATACTAAGAAACCACCTGACGCGCGCGCGGTCAAACTCCAGATAGCCTGCAGCACGATCATGTGTATGCACGTGTACTACATTCTTCTTCACATCACCAAAGATCCATGAGAGCATATCGTAGAAGTGTACGCCGATATTGGTAGCGATGCCGCCGGACTTTGATACATCGCCTTTCCAGCTGGTATAGTACCAGTGGCCGCGCGAGGTGATATAGGTCAGGTCAAATTCATATACTTTATCTTTCGGTGCATTGGCTACCTCCTCGCGTAGAGCTATGATGGCTGGATGGAGGCGTAGCTGCAGGATATTATACACCCGCTTGCCTGTTTCTTTTTCATATTCCTGCAGGCCCTCTATATTCCACGGATTGAGCACGAGAGGCTTTTCACAGATCACATCTGCGCCACTGCGCAGGCCGAAACGGATATGCGCATCATGCAGATAGTTTGGAGTACACACAGACACATAGTCTATGGGCGTTTTCTCACGACGCAGCTTGTCTACATATCTGTCAAAACGCTCAAACTCTACAAAAAAATCTGCATCAGGGAAAAAGCTATCCATGATGCCCACACTGTCAAATCTGTCAAGTGCGGCTACGAGAGTATTGCCTGTATCCTTGATGGCTTTCAGGTGGCGTGAGGCGATATATCCTGCTGCGCCTATCAGCGCAAATCTCTTATTAGGCATTTCTGATATTCAGACGATTGAGAGTAAACTTAGTAAAATAAATGCTACCATTTTTTGAATTGTTGGCGCCAGGATTTGTTTCCGATACCTCCGGGTCAGCCGATCACCTCGTCTATGATCCTGGCCAGTATTTCTGCTTGTTTCTCCCTGGAGTAGAAGGCTACACGATCTCTCGCCGGTGCATATGGCAGCGCCTCACCGGCAGTGAACCTGCGATACAGATCAGACAGTAGGAGCGTGGTATCCCGGGCAGTGCTAGTGATAAACCCCGCCTGTGTATCCTCCATCAGCTCGTGCATGACATCCTGATCGTCAGGGCAGAGGAGTACAGGACGGCCCATAGCCAGGTATTCAAATATCTTGCTGGAATGGTGCCCTTTCACTCCCTGTGTACCTATCAGCAGGTAGAGATGGGCCGAGGACATGATACGGATCAATTCATCCTTTGGGATGCGAGGTGTGGTCTGATAATATGCCTCATAGCCAGTCATTGCCTTGCGTATGCGGTTGCCTTCGGCCGGGTCATTATCCACACCTGGAAACAATAACTGCACCCTAGCACCCGGAGTGGCATCTATAAACTTTTTATATCCCTCCAGAAATATTTCTGTGGGCTGGGAAGAATAAAGAGTGCCATTATGCACTATAGTCAGGGTGTCTTTGGCAGGGGCATTTTGCTGCAGTGCCAGCAGATTATCTTCATAACCATTTAAGACCACGCGTCCAGGGCGACTTACATAATTACCTATTTGAGTCACCCAATTCTCTGAGCAGGTGGTGAAAAGGGAGGCCGAACGAAGCCATTTTTTCTCAGATCGGGACTCGAGTGCCCTGATTGCACGCCGCGATGCGGATTCATCCAGCAGCCACTGATGGGTATTCCATTCATCACGGTAGTCTGCTATCCATTTGATACCAGTCTTGCGGTGCAGCATATCTCCAAATTTGAAAAGCTGGAAAGGGCGGCCAGAGAGTATAGCACATTTTATATCAGGCTCACGACGGACCAGGTCCAATGCGAAGTCATATAAATTGTGATATGGAATGGCCGCATTACTGAAGTTCTGCATGAAAAGCTCCAGCAGCGTCAGAGCCTTCCTCATCAGTACATAGCGTGTTTCCCCATACTTTGCGTGGATTCTATCCCGCAGATTATTGTGATAGGGGATACGATATACCTCGTGGGTATCATATTTCTCGTGGCGGAAAGTATTGTCTTCCAC
This sequence comes from uncultured Chitinophagaceae bacterium, assembly GCA_964571705.1. GTDB lineage: Bacteria > Bacteroidota > Bacteroidia > Chitinophagales > LD1 > UBA1941. The sequence goes on along the minus strand of CAZNDJ010000001.1, from coordinate 142,963 downwards.
TTCTGCAGTGGTCGTGGTTTGATTGGTATTCCAGCAGCGGGTCACTACTATGGGATAGTATCCAAATTTGTGCAGGTGACGTGCCCATGAGCCCAGCCTGTAGGATCCGGCAAAATTGGCCGGAGGGAAAAAATAAGCGACCAGCAGGATCTTCTTCAGTGATTTGTTTTGCTCTTTCGCCATACGCTGCGCATTTGCGCTATTCATCAAAAGCTATCAAGATTTCTGAAGTAGACACGATCATGATCTATTTCCGCATTCTTTGAGAGAAAGTACTCCTTCAGCTCCGGCGTGTATGGCATCTTAGTATCATGCTCAGAGTTGATGATAAAGAATGCTTCGGCACCGGGATTGCAGAGATTTTGCTTCAGGTCTTTCATAAAAAACTCCCACTCCTGCCATTTCCACAGGTGGTCTGTACGGTGCCCGTTAAAGTACGTATGAAATCCTGTCACCACATCAAACCTGACATCAAAGGCCGGTATATGCTCATTGGCCTGGATGGCGTAGTCCATACGCGGGATCTCCAGTAGTTTGATCAGTGCATTGAATATAGGATTGAAATCTATGTCTATACTGCGCACCTCGTGCCCATATTGCTTGCAGAGGAAGGGGAAGTAGCCATTGCCTGTGCCGATATCGAGGATCGTTTTGCGCGGGTGCGTCTGGTTTAGCCCTAGCAGGTGTGCGCGCCACACATTATCCAGCATCCATGGTTTTATATTCAGATACTTGCTGTAGCCGGGATACGGATCGTAATCCTTATACTGAGTATTGATCTTATCAAAGCCCTCTTTGGGAATGGCATTGAGCGCTTTCCGTAAGTCATTTTTGACGGAGAGCACAGTTTTTATTTTAAAGAGCAGATTATTGTCTACAGCAGCTCTATATTGTTTGATACTTCCAAATTTATTCATCCTTTACTGTTGGGGGCTTGAGCGTATAAATCTAATAATTTAGTGACATAGGGCACGATGTCATACTGTTGGGATGCTTTGAGGGCCCCTTGTTTCATCCTGGTATATAGTGCAGGCACTGCAGCATCCAGTATGCGATCTGCTATGAGAGCAGCGTCCGGCTGTGCTACGAGATAGCCTGTTTCTCCATCATGTACGAGTTCTTTATTGCCGCCGCCGTCCAGCGCTATGACTGGTAGTCCGGCTGCCATAGCCTCCACTATCACCAGGCCAAATGGCTCATATAATGCTGTATGGAGGAATAGTGTGCTCTCGGCCAAATGAGCACCTATATCATCACTTACACCGCGTAGCGTCACAGATTCCCCGAGTTGCAATTCATTGATCCTCGCCTGTAGCTTTTCACGCATTACCCCCTGTCCATAGATATCGAGATGAAAAGCTACACCCCGGCTATGTAGTACTTGTGCTACCTCTATTTGTAGCATCTGGTTTTTGCGCTCTATGAGGCTGCCTACGGATATTAGTTTTATTATGCCCGGTTCCTCGGCTCTATTTACATGCTTCTGAAATGCCGTGACATTTACAGCATTAGCCAGGTAGTGCACGTTATCCTTGAGATCCGGCAGATTTTCTCTGTAGAAGTCATAGGTATTAGGCGAAATGGCTATGAACTGGTTATTATACCTGCGGTAGCGGCTTACGATATAGTGGTAGACGCGCCAGTCTATGATGCCCTGTTTACTGGTGGGTATAAAAGATGGGCGCTTCACTTCTTTAGTATTCCAATGGCAGTGAGTGAACCATCGCGCTCCCTGATACTCCAGGCTACGGCTCACCAGATCAGGTATGAAGAGGTGCGTATGGATCACATCGGGTCGATAGCTGTCTACAAACTGCTGTAATTTTTCGGTATTGTAAACTGTGGGCCGCATCACTGAGAGGGTGACCGATGCGGGTATCACCTCTATAAACTCGCGGATGTCTGAAATGTCATAGGCGATATGGTCCTCCAGCAGGACGAGCATAGCCGTGATGCCAGGCCGGCTATTTAGCTCGCGCACGATGTCGGTGGCGATGCGTTCGGCGCCACCTTTGCGGAGGTCAGTGATGATATGCAGTATCTTCATTCTAGTGGGTCTACGGGCTTATGGCGTCATTTCTTGCGTGATTCTATTGCTGTGAGGATCTTGTCATAGTAGTCTACATGGTCCATGCGCACTGCTGGTACGCCCATAGCCTCACTCTCATATGCCACGAGGCCCCAGGACTCTGAGTAGGACATGTATAGGTTCACCGTCATAGCGCCTAGTATGTTTAGAAACTTTTCCTTGTGCAGGTGTGTGCCATGACCTACTATCCTATCTCCCATATCGAGGTAGTCAAACATCTTCTGATCCAGTACATGCACTACAGTGCCAGGTATCATCAGGGCGTAAATGACCTGGTTGTGCAGGTTCTTATTGAATGTATCACCACCGAATACACCTATATGTATTTTGCCAGCGTCAATGGCTATCGGCTGTATGCCGGCAGGGATATGAGGTGCCTGCAGCGGAATGTGTGTGGCATGTACACCGTATAGTTTTATGAAAACTTGCTCTAATCCCTTTTTGACGAAGGATAGTTCCTGTACTTTGCCTGCACGGGCGTAGCTGATCAGCCCCTTCATAAGCTGCTGCTGCACCGGGCTGTGAAACTCGCTGATAGTACCATGATAAAGCGTCTGTATCTCGCAGTGGCGGCTCAGGTAGTCTATCAGATCAAAAAAGTATGGAGCAAATCCACTGATCACCACCCGTTTAAACTTTAATGCAACGATCCTGTCGCAGAGCTCGCGCAGCTGCGTAGGGGTGAATACCTGATTGGAATATGATTGTGCTAACTCCAGGGCCGCCTCACCATAGAGCCCTCTTGTAGCATTGGCTATACCGAGCCAATGAGGTCCGGTAGGAGAGCCATAGAGCGCTACCACATCACTGTGGGCTCGGATGGTGGCCAGCCTGTCGCAAGCCTCCTGCAGCATACGGGATATATCCCTGCCACGGAGTAGTTTATTTCTGATTTTGCGGATCATATTTCAGGTATGGCCGGCTGGCTGTTTGAGAAAAATAATACTGTTTCAAGATAGCGAAAAAGTACCTTCGGAATGCATCGTATTGCGCCTGCTCGGCTGTCAGGTCCTGTGCCTTTCCTGCACGGCTAAGCAGCAGTATATTCAGCCGCATATTGACCCACAACATCAGTCCATAAAACAGGTAGGCTAGAAGTATATGGGTTTTCAGGTAATAGAGGTAACCGGATATTTGTATCTGTGCTGATTTGGCGGCAGAAAACCCAGTGCTGGCAGAGTTTACATGATAGACCTCTATCTGTGAGCAGAAATAATTTTTAAATCCGGTTTTCTGCACCCTGTGCGCCCACTCTACGTCCTCTGAGTAGAGGAAGAAATCCTCGTCAAAATAGAGGTTATGCTTAACCACCTTTTCGCGTCTGATCATCACACATGCACCGCTCACTACGTCTATCTCGTGATCCGTATAGTGCATTATTTGTGCATCATAGTCCTGGTTTTTATCCTGACTGCCACTGCGGGTCAGGTATATGTAAACCGGATTGCCACCTATTACCTTAGCTACAGATGGAAATCCCCTCATGCTTCCTACCAGCAGAGAGCCATCTACACTGGAGATGATCCTGCAGCCTAGCAGCCCGAGCTTTCCGTCTGTGTCTCTGGTGCGATAGTATGATATAAACTGACGGAGAAAATCTCCTTTGATCTCCGTATCGGGATTCAAAATCAGAATGTACTCACCGCTGGCTTTCCGCATACCAATGTTATTGGCCCGGCTAAAACCGGCGTTGTAGCCGGCATCTATCCAGACTACCTCGGGGTGGCTGGCCAGTATGGGAGCTTTGGATATATCTTCCGTATCGTTATTGACTACGATCACCTCTATGGCTACATCTCCACGATGGGTATAGAGCGAGTCGATGCACTGAGCCAGCAGCTCAGGGATCTTGTATTGCACGATGATAATGGAGAGTTCTGGAGCCATCAGTACTTTATAGTTTGGGTGAATCCATTGTCGCCAAAGTGTGTGATGCCATTGAGCATGTAGTCCAGTTTCTGTGGTGTCGTGCTTTCTGCCAGAGCCATGCGCGGTATGCACTCCTGATAGTCGCGCTGCCCCATAGAGATATTGCCACGGTAGTTTAGCACAGCTGTAGTGAAATGCCTTCGGGCTGCTTTATACTCACGTATGTGCGCCTCTGCATGTGTGCCATATGGATAGGCAAAGTGAAGCATGGTTTTTCCTGTCTTTGCCTGTAGTTCCTGCCTGGATGCTGTGATCTCATACTCCAGTTCGGCGTCAGTCAGAGTTTTGAGGGAGAGGTGATTCATGGTATGGGCTCCTATGGTCACCAGCGGCTCAATGCTGAGTTGACGGACCTCCTCCCATGTCAGGGAGATTTTACTGAGTTCCTGCTGGATCATTTCATCATCCTTGCCAAAAGTCTTTTTCAGCGCGTCGGTTATCTCGCGTTTAGGCAGTGATTTGAGTTCTGTGCGTATTTGTGGGAATATTGTCTCCGCCTGCTGCAGGGTAGCCCATTTATATTCCTTTTGAAGTGAGGGCGCTTGTATGGTGAGTTGGTGATTTTTCTGCAACTTGTCTTCCAGCCAATACCACCAAAGCATTGCATTGTGGTTTGGGAAACAATTTGTGACATAGATCGTGACAGGTACCTGATACTTCTGAAAGACAGGCAGTCCGTACTCCAGATTGTCTCGATAGCCATCATCCAGTGTCAGGCACACTAATTTCTGTTTGGGTTTACGTCCACTCTGCAGTACCTCATGCAGTTGGTCCATAGAGGCAAATTGGCAACCCTTTTTTCGAAGATAAACGATCACAGTCTCGAGGTGCTCAGGAGTGATAGCCAGGTCGCGATTGAAAGTATATTGATTGCGCAAGGAAGCTGGCAGCACGCGATGCAGCATAAATGATATGCCAATGCCACCAAATATCCGGTCAGATACCAGGCCATTTGTTTTGACAAAAAATCCGAGTGCCTTGTCCTTTATAAATCCCATTGGCGCTAGAAGCCGTCGTTGTCCGACATCGTAAATTTAAACTGATTTATAGGTACAACGTTTGTAAAGTTCACACCGCCTATGGGATACGTCTTATTAAAAAGGACACCATGGCGCCTGAATCCCGCTTCATGAAACGCTCCCCGGCTGCATTGGTAGCGCACATATGGCAGGCCCATGAGTCGGGCCATCTGTTTGAGCCCCGATATTACTTTGTCAAAAGTACGGTCATCACAGCGCTCGATATCGCCTACATGCAGGTAGTCTTCCCCTGTTTTGAGCCATACATTTACTCCGGCCATGCTGACCAGGTATTTTTCTTCATACGCCTTATAGCGGAAAAAATCGGGGCTATGATCTATCCCACCGATGCCTGGCTCTATCACAGAGTTGACAAATGGCTTGCCCACAGAGTACAGACTGATGATGAATCGTGACCAGGACTGATGGATCGTGGCGCGGAGCTTAAACATGCTTTTCACCCGAGTCCATGTGAGGGTGCGAGCACGCACGAGGTATATCTGAAAATCATCAAAGTGTTGCCACGCCAGGTTTCTGACAAATCCCGGGTATGAATTTTCATTCGGGAAACCGAAAACCAGATGCACGCCATTCTCGCGGCAGTAGTCATATGTTTTCAGTGCTAGTTGTGTGAAGAGTCCCTTGCCACGATGATTGCTATGCGTCATGGTATCGCCTGACTGTGCTGCCAGATATTTGATGCCATCCAGTACCAGCAGGCATGGGAATACGCCGTAAAATGCCGCCGGCTCACCCGTCTCGGAGTAGGCTATATAACCTACAAATGAAGGCCCGAAGGCAGAGGTATCCTGTTTGCCATAAATGTAGTTGCGGTCTACAGCTTTGCCAAAAGCATCCCGGTAGATGTATATGAGATCATCTATATGCTCAGGGCTTATCTTTTCAAAGCGGTAGGACATAGTATTGGGTCTGGGTGCAGAGTGGACGCTCCGCTATCAGCTCTTCTGCTCTTTAAAAAATGCTATGATCAGATCCGATATCAGGTCTACCTGCTCCAGCGTCAGCTCGTAGTAAAAAGGCAACCTGAGCAGGCACTCCGTATAGCGATCACTGTGAGGCAGATCACGTCCATCATGCTTGCCTTCAAAGTATGGGCTCTTGTGCAGGCTCAGGTAGTGAAATACCGGGAGGATATTTTGCTCTTTGAGCGCTGCTATCAGTGCGGTACGTGTTTCGAGGTCAGCTGTCACTACGAAATACATGTGTGCATTATTCGTAGCGCCGGCACCTACTTTGGGCAATACCAGTTTGCCTGCAGCTTCGAGTGGTTTCAGGTTGCGGTCATAGCGCTCCCAGATGGCTTTACGTTTATCCTGTATCCGGTCCAGGTTTTCCAGCTGGGCGTACAGGAATGCTGCAATGATATCTGATGGCAGAAAGGAAGAGCCTATATCTACCCAGCCATACTTATCTACTTCACCACGATAAAACTTGCTGCGGTTTGTGCCTTTTTCCCGTATGATCTCAGCGCGCTCATTGAAGCGGGGATCATTGATGACCAGCATGCCGCCCTCGCCGGAGATGATATTTTTCGTCTCGTGAAAGGAGAATGCTGCCAGGTGGCCTATACTACCCAGGGGGCGCCCGTTGTAAAAGGAATCAATAGCCTGGGCGGCATCTTCTATCACATAAAGGCCATGCTGCTCAGCGAGCGCCATGATGGCATCCATATCGCACGCTACCCCTGCATAGTGTACAGGCACTATCGCCCTGGTACGCGGGGTAATGAGCGATGCGATCTTTGATACATCGATATTAGGGAAGCCCGGCTCGGAGTCGGCAAAGACTATTTTGGCACCCCTGAGTACAAATGCATTGACTGTGCTGACAAAGGTGAACGATGGAATAATGACCTCATCTCCGGGCTCGATGTTGATCAGGATCGCAGCCATTTCAAGCGCATCCGTACATGATGTGGTCAGCAGGCACTTTTGAAACCCATAGCGCTCTTCAAAATACTTGTGGCATTTTTTTGTGAATTGCCCATCGCCGGATATCTTGCCAGAGGTCACCGCCTGAGTGATGTACTCCGTCTCCGCACCGGAGAGGTAAGGCTTATTGAAAGGGATGGAGATCCAATCACCTATTGGCTCCTTAGATTTTGGCTTTGCCTGATCAGCTTCTGTACTCATATACCACTTTGCGGTAAGGTAATAATTTATCCGGACGTTTGCCAGCGTAGTGTAGGTCGCACCACACCGTTTATCTTGCCCAGGTATGCGTAGTCACGACTCTTATCTATGATCTCAAAATTAAGCATATCCTTGAGCAGCAGCAGATGAGTCATCTCATCTGTAAACATGTAAAACCAGACAGAATAGATGTCGTCATTCAGGAAATTGCCCGGAATAGAGCATTTCGCTGTGCCGACAGCTTTCTCCTCAATGGTGATATCAGCAGCGGTGCTAAACACGATCTGTTCATTTGCATTGACCAGGTCAAAGGCGACTTTTAATTTTTTGAAATGAGTGAGGTTTAGCAGCTCAAAAGAAATCGTGATCGTATCGTCTACCGAAATGACGTCAGGCGTGACCTCTGCGCGCAGCACTTTTATCTTATCATTGCCAGGAGCAGCTTCTTCACCCTTGTATTCTATGCGCTGGGTCATGTGCTCTGCGTTCAGTTTCACATACTGCGTCACTATGCTATTGGTCTCACCTATCTCCTTGACAGTGCCCTGGGACATGAGGACTGAGCGGTTACAAAGAGTCTTGACAGCAGCCAGATTGTGACTGACAAACAGGACTGTACGCCCGTCATTTGTACTCACATCTTTCATCTTGCCCAGACACTTCTTCTGAAACTCAGCATCACCTACAGCGAGTACTTCGTCTACTATGAGTATCTCTGGCTCGAGGTGGGCGGCTACGGCAAAGGCAAGACGCACGTACATGCCACTGCTATACCTTTTTACAGGGGTATCTATGTATTTAGCCACTCCGGCAAAGTCTACTATCTCGTCAAATTTGCGTGTGATCTCGCGGCGGGTCATGCCGAGGATGGCACCATTCTGGAAGATGTTTTCGCGACCAGTGAGGTCCGGATGAAATCCCGTGCCCACCTCCAGGAGGCTCGCTATACGTCCTCTGGCGCGGATAGTGCCCTCTGTAGGCAGTGTAGTACGGCTCAGTATTTTCAGGAGCGTACTCTTGCCGGCGCCATTGCGGCCTATAATGCCAAGGACTTCGCCCTGTTTTACATCAAAGGAAACGTCTTTCAGCGCCCATACAAACTGGTTATTGGTCACCGTGGTACGGTCATTGACATCCGCTATTTTGCTGTTAGGGTCTTCCTTGCCGCGTACACGGGCCCACCAGCTATTCAGGTCGTGGGTCAGGGTACCTGTGCCTACCTCTCCGAGACGGTACATCTTGGATACATGGTCTATCTGGATCACTGTACTCATACCGTATCTATAAAGGATTTTTCTGCTTTATTGAATATCACAAAACCTACTGCCAGCAGTACACAGGATACTGCAAATGAATATCCGAGCATGGCCCAATCTACTGTACCTCCCAAGATAGCCGCCCGGAATGTCTCTATGACGGCAGTGACAGGGTTGAGTTTCAAAAGAAGAAGAAGCTTGCCTCCAAATCGGCTGATGGGATATACCACTGGTGCTGCGTACATGAGCAGTTGGACACCGAAGGCTACTAAATACTGAAGGTCGCGATACTTGATAGTCAGGGAGGTCACTATCATACCCAGTCCCAGTCCCAGATTAGCCATGATAATGATGAGAAGCGGCAGCGTGATGAGATAGCCATTGACCTCAAAGGTATAAAGGCCCAGGGCGATATAGACAGCATATGCTATAGCCAGTAATAGCATCTGGATGCCCATCTTTACCATAGTGGAGATCACTTTGGCGAGGGGCAGGATCACTCGGGGGAAGTAGACCTTGCCAAATACTGCGGCATTTGTAGTAAATGTACTGGACGTAGATACCAGGCACTCTGCAAAATAGGTCCATAGCACTGTACCGGTCAGATAAAAAAGGAGCCGGGGTTTGTGGTCGGTGCCGATATTGGCAATATTGCCAAAGACAATGACGTAGACCAGGGTAGTGAGGAGCGGCTGAATAAAGAACCATACAGGACCAAGGATGGTCTGCTTGTAAACTGCCATCAGGTCTCTGCGGACGAAAATGTATAGCAGGTCTCTGTACTGGATCAGTTCCTTGAAATTGATATCAAAGAGGCCGGACTGAGGCTTGATCACAATGGTCCAGTCCTCATTACTTTCTTTCACGTATTGGGTTAAATTTATTTCTTTAGCACCAAATGTAGCAAAATAAAAGAATGTGCCCTGTATTTGCGCTACCATAGCGCGCATGGCTGATTTTTATATATGTACGCATTGTCGATGTGATTAATGTTATAATATAATTTATATAAACCAGGAAGATATATGAAAAGAATAGTGATCAGGGCGACTGAAGATGATGTGTATGCAGCCGAGTTGCAAGGTGCCTATGACCTCATACGGTCTCTGGATCACACCGTAGAATCATATGATGTATCGGAGCTGAATGCGCGCCTGCTCAGTCATGCACAGGCGGATGTAGTGATCTCTTGTGGCCTGAGCAAAGAACTGTACCAGCTACTGTCAGATCAGAAGGTAATATCCATCACGTTTGGGAGACTGGAGCGCTACACCGGTCTGGCTGATATTGTCATAGATCATCTGGCTAATGACAACTCTGCGCACTATGGTACTGCAGCTTGCTCTCTGCAAAATCCCCAATTTGATTTTGATACGCTATCCCGGCTAGTGAAGAAACTGCCATGGGATACGGAGTTCTGGGGCTTTGGGATCGGAAACATCAAGGCTAAAACCATTTCGCCAAATATTGCATACAGAGTGGAAGCCTATGCACGGAAGAATGATATAAAGTTTCTGGAGTATCTCTGCGACTGCGAGGACCAGAAGCACCTCGTGGCAGCTGAGAAGGCGGGATTTCACCTCACAGATATCAGGATAGACTTTGACATAAAGGGTAATGTTTTGCCTCTGGACCCACTGCCCGAAGGCATGACCTATGGCGTGGCAGAAGAGAGACATATACCAGAGCTGCATAATATCAGTAAAGACCTCTATAAAATCAGTCGTTATTATTACGATGGCGGATTTGACCGGGCCAGAGTGAGTGATTTCTACCGTACGTGGGTGGAGAAAGCAGTGCGGGGAACATTCGATCATATCTGTTATTGCATATTTCTGGGTGATACTCCGGTTGGATTTGCCACATTCAGGTATCTGGAAAATGGTGAAGCCATGTTTGGATTAGGGGCATTCAATGAGAAGTTTCAGGGTGGTGGACTTGGCCGAAAGCTCTTTCGCCATGTGATCAATATCAACGTGCAGGAGAGGGGAATACGCCGCGTGACATCAGCTACGCAGGGCCGTAATATCATGACCCAGCGGATGCACCAGTCTATTGACTTTCGTACTGCGTCAGTGGAGCTGTGGTTTCACAAGTGGTTGTCCTGACATTCAGAGCGATTGCTTTATGTTTTTGATGAGGGCAGGATCTGTCCAGTGATCAGGATTTACCTGATCATAAATTTTTCGACCCAAGGCATCGTAGATGTAGTTGGTAGGATACGTATAGATACCGATATCATGCAGGCTGGCTGTATGTAGAAAGGTCAGCCTATCTCCATAGATAGCCTGGAGCGTTTGGAGCTTCTCCATTGGGTCATCAGAGATACAAATGATGCTTAGTTTTTTTTCGCGCAGGGTATCGTGTAGCGCTGCCAGGTCCGGCATCTCTCTCATGCATGGGCCGCACCAGCTAGCAAAAAAAGAAAGGAATAGTGGCCGACCCCTATAGGCAGACAGCGATATAGGCTGCCCACTAAGGTCCGTAACAGCTATAGATGGGATATCTACATGGGGCGGCACATGGTATCTCTTATAAAAAAAAGCAGCGACTCCCAAGGCTGTCAGCAAAAGTGCAACGTAGATGAAGCGCTCACGCATGTCAATCGACATCTATATATTTATGACGGTAGTCTGTCTGGCTCCTGCGTATCACCTCAAATGCTTCCTCTCGTCCGTATATGGCATCTATCTGCACACGGTTAGCATCTTCATTGGGGTTTTTTTTGTAGGTCAGGAAATAGTGCTTTAGCCTGGTCAGGACTGCTTCGTTCACATCAGAGATATCTTTCCAGCTGCCGTAAACTTCATCGCCTTTCATGATAGCTATGATCTTGTCATCTGCCTGATTTTGATCTATCATGCGAAAACCGCCTATAGGCATAGCCTGTACCAGTATACCACCGCGTGCTATGATCTTCTCAGTGAGCACGATGATATCCAGAGGATCCTGATCGCCTATCACACCGGTGCGGCCAGTCTTCTCCATACAGTAGTTGCCTACCTCTATATCACAGAATGTCTGCGGGAGGAAACCATATAGGGCGGGGAATACATTTGAGAACTGCTGGGGGCGATCCACTTTCAGTATGCCTGATGGTTTGTCTATCTCATATTTGATAGTATCTGTGGGTACTATTTCTATAAAGCAGGTACAGGTCTCGGGAGCTTTCTCGCCTATAGATACGCCATGCCATGGATGGAGTTGAAATTTCAAATGCTCGTTCATTATGCTTTATGATTTATACTACCAGTTGCTGCCCGCTCCACCACCACCGCTATCGCCGCCGCCGAAGCCACCAAAACTACCACCGCCTCCTCCCCAGCTATCACCTCCGCTACTGCTGCGACCACTACTCGTCAGGGCTCCCAGGAGAAACCACGGTATAGATGACCCCGAACTGGAATAAGTACGGCCATTATTGCCTCCTCCGAAGAAGGATATAATAATAAGGATGATAATAGCTATCAAAATGAGCCAGCCTAAATCGAAATGAAATGGCTCCGATTGCGGTTCATCATTTTTAAATTCGCCCTTGAGTGCGGCCTGTATATCATCTATACCAGCGTTGATACCGCCCGCATAATCGCCTTCTTTAAATTTGGGTTTGATCGTGTACTCTGTGATACGTTTGCAGATGGCATCGGGCAGAGCGCCCTCTACTCCCCGGCCTGTACCGAGAAACATGCTGCGGTCTTCTTTAGCTATGAGCAGCAGGATCCCATTGTCTTTGTCTTTCTGCCCTATGCCCCACTCATGTATCAGCTCTGTGGCGTACTGAGCGCGATCAGCGCCGCCCAGCGTGGTGATGATCACTACTGCTATCTGGGTAGATGTCTCTTTCTCATATTGCACCAGCCTGGCCTCCAGAGCGCCGGCATCTTCGCCACTGAGCATACCAGCGTAGTCATTGACCAGCCGGGGGGGATCAGGGCGCCCGGGCAGCTTGATGTCCTGAGCATAGGCAGACTGACCAAGTATCAGTACTACTACCAGACATATAGCTGACCATCCGCGTCTAAGTACGGCTGTGATCTGACCAGATGCGTGATTATCCTTGGCTGATGTCATTGCTCAGTTCGTTTTTATCTCCGGCATAGTAGGGAAAGTATCTGGTAAGTTGTTTTCCTGCTTCATCTATGCCATGCGCTACACCGTCTACATATTTCTGCTGGCGGAAAAGAGCAGTCATTTTTTCTACCGTGCCATCCCAGAAATCTGCTGGCACTACTTCGTTGATACCTTTATCTCCGATCACTGCTAGCTTGCGGTCCTCCCAGGCCAGGTAGATCAGTACTCCGTTTCGCAGGACTGTCTTCTGCATTTCCAGCATGTGAAAGACGTCTGCTGCACGGTCTAGTACAGCACCCGGGCAGCGAGGCTCCACATGCACGCGGATCTCACCTGAGGTCAGCTTTTCTGCACGCTTGATAGCCTCTACTAGCAGTCTCCGCTCTGATGAGGAGAAGAAATGTTTTTTGAAAAACACTGGAGCCTTTTTTAGAATTTGACCGTAGGTGCTTTCTCACTACCAGCCTCCGCCTGGAAGTATCCCTTAGGTGTGAAGCCAAACATCTTGGCCGTCAGCACAGCAGGAAACTGGCCTATGTAGGCGTTGTAGTCATTTACAGATTCATTAAAGCGGTTGCGCTCCGTATTGATACGGTTCTCAGTACCTTCCAGTTGCGCTTGCAGCTCCATAAAGCCTTGATTAGCCTTCAGGTCGGGATATTGCTCTACTGTCACCAGCAGGCGAGAGAGAGAGCCCTTCAGCTCATCTTGGGCTGCCTGAAATTTTTTGATATCCTCCTCGGAGAGCTTGCTGGCATCTACCTGCACACTGGTAGCCTTGGCACGCGCCTCGATCACCTGGGTGAGCGTTTGCTGCTCAAAGTTGGCCTGGCCTTTCACCGTATTGACCAGATTGGGTACCAGGTCTGCGCGGCGCTGATAGGCAGATTCTACATTGGCCCACTCACGCGAGACTGCCTCGCGTTTTTCTACCATAGAGTTGTAGCCACAAGATGAGAGCGATGCTGCTACTATCATGATACTCAGGAGCCTGATGATGCTTTTCATGTATGATTGTGTTTTGGTTTGATGATGTAAAATAGCAAATAAACCCGATAGATATCCTTTCACAGAATGGCTGGAGAGATAAGAGCCAGCAAATTGCAGGGTTCTTTATACATTAGCATATATCAGAGGACGAAACCCTAAAAAACTTATTGTATGTCAGAACTCATAAATGATTTTAACGACTATCGCACCAGGATGAATGAAGTGATCCTGGCGAAGGATAACCTGGTGCTGAAACGCTTCTGGAGCCTGGACAATCAGGCCTATGCCGACGGCGCGCTACCATCCAAAACTAAGGAGCTGCTAGGCCTCATAGCCTCTATGGTACTCCGCTGCGATGACTGTATCAAGTATCATCTCGGCAAGAGCCATGAAGAAGGCGTAAGTACCGAAGAGATGTACGAAGTATTTGCCATAGCCAATCTGGTAGGTGGCTCTATAGTGATCCCACATACCCGCCGCGCTGCCGAGTATTGGGAGGAATTGATAAAAAAATAGCTTATAGAAATCCTCAGAATTTTTATATTTGCACTCCCCAATGAGGGACGGTCTTGTAGCTCAGACGGTTAGAGCATCTGACTCATAATCAGAGGGTCCCTGGTTCGATCCCAGGCGGGACCACCACAAAATGAAGCGGTTAGCGACGAATAGTCCTGACCGCTTTTTTATTTGCAAGTATGTTGCAAGTAAGTGACTATGTGACTTTCGCCATTCTCCGGTTTGTTGGCGGAAATTCCATAAATTGCCGATTTGAACAAGAGGGGATAATGAGATTTATAGACTTATTTGCGGGGTTGGGCGGATTTCATAAGGCGCTCCATGAACTCGGTCATCAATGCGTCTTCGCAAGTGAGGTTGATCAGGTGTTGAGGCATACGTACTCTGAAAATTGGGGGGTTATGCCTCACGGCGATATCAGAAAGGTTATTGACGAAAACATAGACCAAATACCGCCACACGACATTTTGTGCGCTGGCTTTCCTTGCCAGCCGTTCTCAAAAGCAGGCAAACAGGCTGGGCGGAACGATAAAGATAGGGGCACATTATTTGACGAGATAGTAAAAGTACTTCGACATCGCAGGCCCAAGTATTTCATATTGGAGAACGTGCCCTTTATCCGGCAGCATGATAACGAGGAGACATGGAATCAGATGCAGGCAGAACTGATCGAATTGGGCTACGAGGTTGACCATGAGGTGTATTCGCCGCAGGATTTCGGAGTGCCGCAGCATAGGGAAAGGGTTTTCATTGTCGGATGCACAGAGGGGCTGGACCACTTCAGCTTTGATATCATAAATGAGCATAAAGACAGCGTCGTTGACATACACAGTTTCATCGACTTGAATCCCCAAAGGTTTCGCGGTCTTCCGGCAGCTAATCAAAGGTGTCTTGAATTGTGGCAGCAGTTTATTTCTCAGATTCCCGCCGACACTAAACTCCCTGGATTTCCCATCTGGGGAATGGAGTTCGGCGCGACATATCCGTATGAGCAAGGTTTCCCAACCAAGTTGTCGGCTAACGATCTGGGGGGATTCCGGGGGAATTTCGGCATTAGCCTGAAGGGCATGCCTAAGTCGCTGCAGATAGATAACCTGCCAAGCTACGCGCGCGTAAAAAAGGCCTTTCCCGCATGGAAAAGGAAGTATATAAGATTAAACAGGGAATTTTATCAGGATAATAAAATGCACGTTCAGGACGTGGTTAAGCAACTCTCGAAATACCCCTCTCAGAGTTGGCAGAAGCTCGAATGGAACGTGGGGGAGGGGGAAAGGATAATAAAAAAATATATTATTCAGTTCAGGGCGTCAGGTATCCGTGTAAAGAAGGTAGATTTCTTTCCTTCGCTTGTATGCACCAACACGCAAATTCCGATTATTGGCTGGCAAGATAGATATATAACAAGGGAGGAGGGCCAAAGGTTACAGTCATTGGAAGGTTTGACCCTTCCTGTAAACGACAACGCGGCGTTTCGCGCCTTGGGTAACGCCGTCAATTCCAAAATCGTTAGGATAATCGCGAGCCAATTAATTCAAGAGGCCCAGCAATTGGCTGCCACGATGGAACTTCACACAGTGCCGGCTGTAAGGGCATTAGCATAGTAACTGAGGTTTACTTCTTTTTTCGCTATTATTACATTACAATAAATCAATAATAATGGCGAAAGAGATAGCGGGTAAAGGAAGGAAACGCCCCCAGCTTAATGTCCCCGTTACGCTTTTGAATCTCGATTCCGAAAACCCGCGTCTTGCCAAGGACGGAAAGGCGGCCACGCAACTCGATTTGTTGGACACGTTATATACGGATTTCGACATTGAGGAACTCGCCTTTTCCATGGCCGAAAACGGCTATTTTGACGAGGAGCCTATAGTCGTCGTGCCGAAGACCAAGCCGAAGGGTTTCGCCTTGCCGAAAGACATCGAGCAGCAGCAGACTTACCTGCAAAGCCTCATCAACAAGGGAGAGATTCAGCTTACGGTGGTAGAGGGAAATCGGAGGACGGCAACTCTAAAGATTTTAACTGATGCCTCTATTAGGAAGCAGGTCGGAGTTTCCACGGATTTCCCGCGTGCATCGGCTGCCGCGCTTAAGGATCTTGCACAGATACCTGCAATATTTTATGAGAATCGCAACGAGGTAACGCCCTATCTGGGGGTTAGGCACATTTCCGGATCGAAAAAGTGGGACTTTTATCCAAGAGTCTTTTACGTGTCCAAGAGGATCGAGGAAATCTATGAGCGCAAGAAGGACTACGGTGCAGCCTTCGAAGACGTGCAAAAGCAGGTTGCACTGAGGAGGTCCGATACTGTCATAAAACACTACTTCTATTACCGCCTTTCTAAAATTGTAGAGAGCGACTTGGACTTCGACGTGGAGCCTGTCAGGAGGAATTTTTCCCTTATCGAGGTAGCGATCCGCGCACCAGGCATAAGAAGATATATAGGCTTAGGTGATGATGCCAGTTTCCATAAGAAGATTGATTTTACTAAGCGTGTCGTCCCTAGCAATAAGAACGAAGAATTGGAGCGCGTACTCACTTGGATATATGGTAACAAAAAGAAGAATATCCAGCCCCTGTTCACCGATTCAAGGCATATCCCGAATCTGGGAAAGATCCTCCTAAGCGAGGAGGCGACCGACTACTTAATTGCAAATGGAGACTTCGAGGGTGCATACGACAGGTGCGACGGCGAAAAGGATATGCTGGTAAAGAGGATAAACGATGCGCGTAAAAAGTTGGAAAGCGCGATGAGCATAGCGTACAAGCACAAGTCCAAAGAAATGGTCCAACTCGTAGATACCGTGATTTTGGCCGCGGAGGAACTGAAGAAAAATTTCTAAACACATGATCCCTTTTCCTAACAGCATAAGCGTAAGGACCGTATCCGATTGGGTGGAGCTTTATGTAATTACGGAAAACAAAAGCATCTCCAAGATGAAGGTGCAGAACCTGTTTGACGAGGACGGGATTGACCTCGAAAGCAAGATGGATGACGTCCTCGGGGAGTTGGCGAGGCGGATTCAATTGTATGGCCCAAAGTCGCCTGTGGAGGTTTCTGGGGTCACCATCAGGCCTAGGATCAAGTGGAGGGCAAACCCTCTGTACACGCTCTGTCTGATTTTTTCTACGTACGGGGTACAAACCAGAGGTGATGTAGGCACTAGGCTTTTCGAGCAGATAGGCAACGTATTGCTTAAGGAATTCTTCCGCTCGGAGACCTACCATCTCGGTTTCCCTGTAGGGGCAGCTCTGAATACATCCTTGGATAGTGTGGCGGGGCTTATGCACGAAACACGGGGTGGCATAACTCCGCATTACGACGAGAAGGACAGCGCAGTGGACGTCATTTCCTGGACCCCTTTTAATGATGTTCGATCGAGCCAAATTATCATTCTTGCGCAGTGCGGCGCAGGTGATGATTGGAAGGAAAAGAGCCCCATCTCCCTTCCCACTTGGAACCACTATATAAATTGGAATTACGAAACAACGGTCCCATCAATGATAACGACCCAGATAGTCAATCCGGACAAGTGGCGTAAGTACGCGGACAAGTTCGGTGTCCTAATTGATCGCGCTCGGCTGTATCGAATACATGCAGACTGTAGCAAGAGGATTCCCAAGGACCTCTTAACGGAGACGGCCGCATGGTGCGAGGCGAAGCTAAATTGAGGGAGCCCCTGATTCAAGCGCTGTATATATCCTATGCGCCACGGTTTGGGGAGCCTGCTTGATTTCGCATTCCCATGCTATGAGCACTCTCCACCCAAGTTCTCTCAGTTTTTGATAGTTTAGCCCATCTCTCCTGACGTTCCCTGTCAATTTCGGTCCCCAGTAAGCTAGATTGCTCTTTGGCAGTTTTCCCAGCCTACATTTCTCGTGCATATGCCAGAAACAGCCATTTATGAAGATAACGGTGTTGTACTTCTTTAGGACGAGGTCCGGATTTCCAGGCATCTTATGAGCGTGCAGCCTGTATCTCAGCCCCAAACTGAAAAGGGCTTTCCGCAAAACCAATTCGGGTTTGGTATCCTTCTTTGTAATGCGGGACATCACAAAGCTTCTTTTATCTTTGGAAATCTTATCCATATCAACAAAGGTAGCGCTCCCTAATAAAGAATGCTGGAAGTTATGGAAAATTGGGTGTCCTGCATCCCTTTGTTATGACTTCATCGAAACCCATCTGCCTCAACTCCGACGCCTTCTACGAGCTCCTCGACCGGGTCGTGGAGCATATCACCGACACGTACAGGCTCGAAAGGGCGGAGCGCTGGATATCCGCCGATGAGTGCATGGAGCTCCTCAACATCAGGAGCCGCACGACCCTCTGGGAGCTGAAGGCGGAAGGGAAGATTGCCTACTCGCAGGTGAGCAGGAAGGTGGTGCTCTTCGACCGCCACTCGGTGCTTGAATTCATCGGCAAAAACAAGAGGGAGGCATTCTGATGGAGGAGGATAGGACATACATCAAGGGGTTCAACAGCGGGTACAAGCTCGCCCAGTTCACGCCCGACCTTTGGGGCAAGCTCAAGCCAGCGCTAACGAAAGGAACAGAATACGAAAAGGGGGTCATTGAGGGCGCAGAGGAGTTTGAGAAATCTATGCAGAAAAATCGTCTAGGGGAGCTTGAAGAGATTCGGGAAAACAAAGGAAAGGCTTATCGAAGGGATATTGAGCGTTAATTTTGAGCTTCTCCTTTCTCGTTTCAACTTTGTCGAGCGAATCCCGCACCATACTCATTCAGCTAGTATAGTCAGAAAGTTTCTTAAGTATCTTTAGGGCTTTAGTTTCATATATTGACAGTTTTCGCGTAGTTGCCGTCCGTGAGCTAGTAGACAATAACCGTCGCTCCAGTAATATTAAATCGTCTTGAAAACTGTTATTACTAAGGTGCGGATGGCTGTACGCAATATCTGTGCAGTCCTTTTCATCTACTTTTACTAATACAATCTCTTCTTTTTCGAGGTTTCCATTTCTAAGAAGTAGACGTGAGCCGAACATGGTTTCTATAGAGTCGTTAAGAATATCCATCTTAAGGTAGATTCTAGATTCTAGTTTAGGAGTTTTAGAGTCGATAACTATGAAAAAATCCTCGTTATATGGTTGGTCTTTAACTATAAAGGCTTCGGTCGGCATGCGCTCGTTTTCCTCTTTCATCCATACAAACCCCGTCTCCGTAATTATAGTAATACCTCTGATGTATCCTTTTTTATTGTGGTGAGACTTTAGACTTAGGTAGCATCCCTTTAACGAATTAATCCGCTTCAAGAAGTTAAGGTTCTCCAATCCAAATTGTGTTTCCGACCAAATTGTTGAACCTAGACTTTTATCTCTTACCAAAAGGCATAAAAGGGGATTCACGTCTTTTTCATGACGAACCCTAACGAACGCTTCTCCGTACGAGGAGCATTTTTCGAGAATTACTGAACTGCAACCTGATATTAAAACCTTTTCTGATGATTGCCATCTAAAACCGTGAATTACTGTCTCAGTAGATAACGCCGAATCTCTTATATCGAGCATGATTAGAAGATGTTCCCCAAAACCCTCGTATAGGGACTTAAGATGTATTTTAAGCCCACTTCTGTCATGCTGATAATAATAGGACTTGAAGGTTAAGAAATCGAAATCTATAAGACTTTCACCGAATATTCTATAGGGTACGTAGTATGCAATACTTTTCCTTTCATCGATAACAAATATACCGAAGTTATTCTCCTTACCATTAGAGCCTGATTGGTAGACACAAAAAATGAGTAAATTATCCTGGAGTAGTCCCAGATGGATCATTCTCCATCTTACGAACTCATCGACCATTATGCGATCCTCTGGCTCGAGAAATTTGTAATACTTTTTTTCTTCTAGGCGATACAACTGAGGTGGGGGATAGAATATTTGGCTAAAGCTATTCCAGGGGAAATCTATATTGAAGTCCGTCTTTCTATACATGGGCTGGTCCAAAAGTCCTGTATCCTGTAATACAACTTTTACGACGATATCCAACTTTTGGGTGTCGATTCCTGGCGCATCTCTGTAGTCTGTGGAATTCGGTTTCGAGCAGAAATTATTGACGAGGTGTTTGTTTCCACTAGGCGGAATGACGTTGTCCTTAATCAATGCTTTGCTGATTGCATCGATATATGCGGCTTCCGAAATGCTACTTCTGAGAGGAATTTTATGACACTTCCGGTATAACTCATGAAGTGCCACAAGGGCAGTTATAGATGGAATTGGATGGGAAGTTCTGGACATTGATTGGGTATAGACTTAAAAATGTGAATTATATACTACATACGATATAGATAAATAAATATATTTATCTATTCACAAGGCTTTCATGACCATAAAAAACTGCATCATAATTAAACTGAAATATGGATAACTTCTCTCATTACTAAAAATAGACTGTTATTTTTGTTTAAAGGTAATAAAAAAACCCCGATACCGAGAGGTAAAGGGGTTGCGGAGGGAATGATATTAGGGAAAACTAATACTGGGGAGCATTAGCCCTTTATCAGCAGCCAACGCGTAGGCAAGTTTACCATAAACTTGTCAATTTGCGCAATACCCACCGTAGCCTGCTTCAGGCTTTGTATTATCTCCTTTGTTTGTAAGGTTTTTGCCCTTGGGGGTGAATTCTTGTCTTAAGGCCGGTATGGAAGGTGCTTAGAGGAGGTATCCCTCTCATTCCTTGGTCCGGCATTTCTGAAACGGCTCGCGCCGTCATGGCGGAGCCATATTCTTAACGCTAAATTTTGAGTTATGCGAAGGCAAAAAGATGAGTCATTGATTGAGTCCTTGAAGCGGTTATTGAAACGTTACGAACCGGATGAACCGAAAATCCCCTTAAATGACGGAGGTGGAGTTTATAAAACTCTAAACACAGGTCACCAGGTCTTCTGGCAGGACGTGGAGGACGTGAAGCCGTTGAACTCAAAGAGGAGGAAGGGCGGCACAACGCTCATTCTATTTATTGTGGCATTATCCTTCAGCGCGCTTTTAACCTCCTGCATCAGGGTCTATGAGTTTCCTAAGGAAAGGTTGCAGGACTGCTACGTGAGGACGTTCCATTGGGCCTACGCAGGCAGGCCTTTTCGCGCAACGTTCAGGATACCCGTATCCGTGTACGACCACTACGATGCCGTGCCCAAGGACCTTCCTTACGAGGACTATGCGTGCGAGGACCCTGCATTCCCCTACATGGACTATGTGGTGAGAGTTCTCCGCGATTCCGCGGCTGGTTGTGAATTCGATCAAAGGCAGTGGGCCGCTTACCTACTTTGTTTCGTGCAGTCAGTCCAGTATGCTGACGATCCCGAGGGCCCGTACGATTACGTACGCTATCCCGTGCTGACCCTGATGGATGGCGTAGAGGACTGTGACGGGAAGAGTGTGCTCCTGGTCACGCTTTACTCCTTTTCAGGCATCCGTTCATCGCTGGTTGAGATTCCGTCGGAAAGCCACATGGCCGCCTCCGTCCGTTTCGATGATGACGGCGGCCAGATTCATACAAAGCAGACAGGGGAGTTCTGCGAGACCACGGCGGACGGCTGGCTGGTCGGTCGCAACTCCTGTCCGGGTGCACCTGTGAGACTAACGGAAATCCCACCTGCGCGTAACGGAGCGGCGCTCCGCTTAAGGCCAAAAAGGTCTATTCCCGATTCCGAAGGCACTAATGATATAAGCATTGTTCACATCAAAACTGAGATATATGAGGATCACTGAGAAAAGTACGGACAGGGAGATAATGTCGTTCATAGAGGGGAAGCGGGAAAGGCTGGATCGCGATGCCACAGCCGACGGCGATGCCGTCCCGCAGGGCGACGGCGCCGCGGCCTATGTGAAGGTATCCATGGTCGGGATCGGGGCCTCGTACGAGGCCGTCCGCAGGCAGGTATGGGCCGGCCTCGGCGGCGGCGACCAGGCCGGGCGGGAGGCCGCGCTCGAAGGGGCCGCGGCGGAGGACGTCGCACTGCTCGACCGGGCGGATGCCGGGTTCGCGGAGGAGGAGCGCTCATGCAACGACCAGGCCAGGCGGATGCCGCCCCTGGCCTACAACTGGCGCAACTACTGGTGGCATATGGGCATCGAGGTCCTGATCTTCATGATGGACATCCCCTTCTACGGCTACAGCCTGATCGCCTTCGGGGGGCCGACCCTGGCATGCCTGCTGATCGGGGCGGCGGTGGCGGTGTCCCTGGGCATCACCAGCGGGTACATCGCGTGGAAGTACCGGAAGCTGGAGGAGGAGGACGCGAGGAGGTTCGCCAAGCGGTGGGCCGTCAGGATGGCGTGCGTTTTCGCGGTGTTCGGCGCACTCAGGAGCTACGCGCTGATGGGGTTCGCACTGAACCTCACGGCGAAGGCGGTGATCGCGTTCCTGGCGTTCTTCGTGGCATCCGGCGTGATCTTCTTCGGGGCGACGCTGCTGGCCTGCCTCCTCCCGACCGCGGAGGACTACCGGGCCAGGTGGCAGCACCGGCTGATGGAACAGCGCCTGAATAAGATCAGGAAAAAAAGAAAATCCCTCTCGGACGAGAGGGATGCGATAATCAGGAAACTTCGCGAGGGACGCGGGTACCTTACGTCGCTGTCGTCGCGCAGGGAGTACTTCGAGAACGTCATACGCGAGTGCCGGACCCAGACCTTACTGGCGTTCAGGCGGGCGGCGATCTCCCGGAACCCGGACTCGTTCGACGACGATCAATTCCTCAACTCAAACCCAGAGCCATGAAGAGTAAAATACTGCTGGTGATGATGTCGGTCGCCCTGTCCGCATGCGCGCCGTCCGCAGGCCGGAACACCAAGGCCCTGTACTACATGCCGGACCCCACCACCTATGCCGTCCTGCTTCCGGGCGCAAGGGACGTGGTAGGCAGCCTCGGCCTCGGCCGCGACCGGTGGCGCGGCGGCATCGTGGTGGTCTCGCCGGTCGGCGAGGCGGGATACGGGCGGAGCATCCGGATGGAAATTCCCGAGGTCGGGTTCCCGCTGCTGGACAACCCCCAGGATCGGGACTCCCTGATAAGCTCTTTCCGTTCGACCGTGGACGGCAGCTTCAGCGACATCAGGAAGTCTGGGGCGGTCACGGAGCGCAGCGAGGTCTACCGCCACTTCGCGCGCATGCTGAACGCCCTGGCCGAAGAGAGGGCGGCGGAGAAGGAGCTGGAAACCGCGTCTGACCTCTTTGAGCTCAACTATTCCCTCGACTTCTATCGCCGTGATACGGGGATGCTTTACAGGCATTCCGAAGCGGTGGAGAGGATCTTCGACTCCATCCAGCCGCTCGGCGATCTGGCGGGCGTGACGGTCCGGCTGGAGTACCAGCCCAGGGACAACGAGGATTCGAGGAGGTACGAGGCCGTCAGCGCGATCTACAGGCGCATGATCGAGGCACGCCACGGAAGGGTCGTCATTTCAGGGGGTGAGAACAGGGAGCAGCCATGACCTGGAGCGAAATACTTGTTGAATTGGGCAGGAAGGTTCTCATGGCCCTCATAAAAGTGGTGCTCTTTGCGGTTTGGTGCATTACGACCTGCGCGGAGATCCTCCTGAGGGAGTGGAACCGGGGCGTGCGGACCTTCCTATTAGGTAAAAGAAAATGAAACCCAAACGAATAACAGGGCTCCTTGGGAGAGGCCTGAGCTACGCGAGCGCGACCGGGCTCACGATGGTGGACGCGCTTGTCGGGAACGTGCTTGCCGCAATCGACAGCTTCGAGGAGCGCGACATGCGCACCTACAGGGCCTCCTTCGGGGACGAGCGGGAGATTCTCAGCTCATCACACGGGGGCTTCTGCCTCACGGGCCGCTACGAGGGAAGGATCAGTCGAGAAACTTCCTATGAGAACGTAATGTGCGTAGGCCAAATCGGCTCCGGTAAGACGGCCACGCTTGCCCTCCCATCCTGCATGATGATAGAGGGCGCAAGCATGGTGGTAACGGACCCTTCGGGGCAGATACGGGCGAAGGTCTCGCCCTACCTCAGAAGCAAGGGAGTACGCGTTCTTTCGCTGCGGCTCGATGCTCCGGATTCCTCGCACTGCTTCAACCCCTTCAATTTCATCAGGACCAAGTCGGACGCCTACAAGGTCGCCTACATCCTGGTTTCGTGCATCCTCAAGGTCGGCAACGGGGACAACTTCTGGTTCCTTCAGGCGCAGACGATGATCTTCATTTTCATATCCATCGTGATGACACAGGAGCCAGAGGTAAGGCACATGAGCTCGGTGCGCCACCTGCTCAACCGGTTCTCGATAAAGCCCGAGTCGCTCGACAGCCTCTTCTGCAAGTACAGCTCTCCCGAACTGTTCGAGGACTGGAAGGCGCTCAACATGATGGAGGAGAAGGTGCTGAGGTCGGTCATAGCTACCGCGCAGAGCGCGCTGGGGCTGTGGTTCGACGAGGGCCTCGCAAGGCTCACTTGTACGAACGACATCGACTTCGCATTGATGCGGGAAGTCCCGACCGCGCTTTTCATCGAGAACCCTACCGCGAACAGCAAAGTGTATGCGCCGCTCCTCTCAATGTTTTTTGAGCTGGCCTTCAAGGAGCTCATGACTAAGCTGCCATCGAGTAGCGACCTTGACGTCTTCTTCATCCTCGACGAGATCGGCACCCTGCGCTTCGAATCACTGCCAGACATATTGAATAATAATCGAAAGTATAGATTGCCAGTGATGAGCCTCTGGCAGAGCCAAGAGATAATGGTCCACCAGTTCGGGGCGGCGGGCGCGGACAGCATCAGGGACGCCTCCAGAACCAAGGTGTTCCTCAGCGGTATGGGGCTGAAGGGGAGCCATGAGCTGGAGGACCTTCTGGGAAAGGAGGAATATGTGGACAGCAGCGGCAGTCAAAAGGTGCGGCCCCTGATGCTGGCACAGGACATACGCCTGATGCAGCCCGACGAGGCCATCATTCTGTCAGGGACGATGAAGCCGCTCCGTGTAGACGTAACGCCGTATTTTAGGCAGAGGCTGCTCGAAAGGAAATTGAACCTGCCTCCTTGGCTCCATCGGAACCAACTTCTCCTGCCATCCATACCGCTAATCACGCTCCCTTGAAAGCCCTGCGAAGAACATCCGGCCTGTGGGCGTACCTTGAAAATATGGGCAAGACAGATGCCTCAGGCGAGGAGCTCAAAGCGCTAAGGCGGGAGTACAGGCGTGCCTATATGAAGGCCTACAAGCAATCCGAGAGAAGGCGCAACCGGCACTATACCCTGACCTTCAAGCGGGCCGAAACCGAAGGAATAAGGAAGACGGCAAAGGAGCACAGGCTGACGGAGAACGCCTTCCTCAAGAAGGCGGTATTTGCATACCTCACCACCTCCTTCGTCGTTAGGGACAAGATAGTGCTCGACCAGATCCTACAGGCACTACTGAGGTGCCAAGCCACTATCCAGCAGGTGCAGGACCGTGACAAGGGAGGGTGGTTCAAGGGAGACAGGGATTACGAGGGATTGAGCAAGGCCCTTTCCAAGATGACAAAGGAAGTGACCGACGCATTTTCCAACCCGCCGCGCCTGCATGAGGAGATACTCTCAGCCCTTGCAAACAATCCGAATTTCATTGAGACGCTCAGGCAGATAGTCAAGGACAATGATTCTAAAGTCATACACGAGGGGAACTAGTTCGTTCGGCCAGCTGGCCGACTACATAACCCGCCGTGATGCGGTCATGAAGAAGGACGGCGCGCCCTACATCTTACGACACAACCTGCTTGGGCGCACCAAGGACGACAACGTGCAGGAGTTCCTGGACAATGAGAAGTGCAGACTGTCGCACAGGAAGGGTGAAATCAAGCTGTACCACGACATCATATCCTACCGCGCAGGTGACAAAGAAATACTTACACCTGAAGTACTTGATAAAATTGCTAGAAGGTACGTCGATCTCAGGAGCGACAAGGCCTTGTATTTCGGAGCAGCACACTGGGACAAGAACCACGTCCACCTGCACCTGATGATAAGCGCCACCGAGGCGTATACCGGCAGGCCCATCCGCATGTCCAAGAAGGAGTTTCAAGACTGCAAAAGGGAACTCCAGCGCTACGAGGTGGAGCTCGGGCTCACGCACTCCCAAGTCGAACACGGGAGGGGAACGAGGGGCAGAACGGACCGAGAGCACAACCTCGTCGTCCGTAGCGGCAAGGGCTCCCGAAAGGGCGAGATAAGGGCACTCCTGGAGCAGAGCTTCGCGAACGCGACGAGCAGAACGGCGTTCCTGGAGAACCTAAAGGAGAGCGGCCTGAAGGTCTACGAGCGGGGAGGCAAGCCGGCGGGAATCGATGACAATCGCCATTACAGATTCGGAACTCTAGATTTTGGCGAGGAGAAGATGAAAGAACTCGATATTAGAGAGCGTAGGACATCCGAACTAAGCGGTATCCGTGGTGAGCCTTCCATAGATGCAGATAGAAAGCCTGACATCCTTAATGAAGAAAAGGAATTAGATGGGGAGTTGAAAGATGAGCATGAAAGGAGCCAAGATCCAGAACGAGAAGGGAGATAGCAAGTGTACATTCCACTTGCTATCTTGCCAAAGGGCACGTCCCTTTGGAATCTCTTCCGCGACTCGGAATAAATTATTCCTAAAGCAATCCGAGACGGATATTGCCTACCAGAACGACGTGTGGCATGCGGTCATCAAAATGCAAGATGAACAGCATGCATGAAGATTTCGCTTCCCTATTGAGGCAGTTCGAATACCGTTACGACTTGAGGACGGCGTATAGGTGTTTGAGATAAGTGTGGGGATTGTTTAGAAGTAGGGTGAGCAGCGAGTTGAAATGTCCATGAAGCAATGAAGATCATTCCGAAGAAATGAACGGCTATTACCGGCTGAAATTCAAAAATCGATAAGTTATTGTTTAGTTAACAATCCTGACAAGGTTACCTTTCACAATCTTTCTTTTACTGCGCAAGTCCACCGCGTACCGGTATCTTATGTTTGCATCATGAATTTGTTAAAATGTGGGTATTGACGAATTCATGACAAAATGCATTTATTTTTTTCAAATGCATTATATAGATTGCAGCATAAACTTTTGACTTATGGCTTTGAAGCCTATACTTGCCGCCATCCTGATGGCGTTTTCTCTTATTTCCTTTTCCCAGCAATGCTCTAGCGACAGTTTGCTTCTTTACCCAAGTGGAGACATTAACTACCAAGCTTCGGGTTTCGCAGACCCTTCGGACCTTCCCTGTGCTACAAGTGGCTCCTATTCCGAGATTGTTATTCCTTTCGCGGCTTACAATGGCGGTGCGAGATTCCTGACTGCCACTGACAGCTCTACAGTTCCTGTGAGCAAAGTCTACGAGGTGAGGATAGACGGCGTTGCCGCTCTCCCGTCCGGTATGTGCTGGACGGTACGTCCTGCTTCCAGCAACAGCTCGGCTGCGCTCATTATAAAGGGAACCGCATCTGTGGCATCGGCTGAATATCCTCTTGACGTGACGATTAGCATTAGTACGCAGAGCGGCGGCGCTTTCAACTACACTAATCTGCATCCTGCCAATTACAAAGCCCTGCTCGGTCAGGCCGTGCTAAGGGTAGCCGATGCCAACGGCAACTGCCCTTCGGCAAATTGATCTTTTGAACCTATTTCTAAACTCATTCAACCCCATACTATGTTTAGCAAGGCTTTCAAGGCGCTTTTTTTTATATGCGCGCTTTTGCTCTCCATTCAGAGCTTTTCGCAATGCTTCCATTGCAGTGCTCCAAGCTCTCCGGCATCATACGGCGGCACATTTAATGCGACCATGTACAAGAATACAGTACTACAACTTTGGGCGGCCAAGCCATCGGTGGCGGTAGATGGGCGGCAGTGGTATCGAGTCAAGAAGGCTGGTGACACAACTTTCGTAGGATACGGCGACACCATGGTATTTACTATGGACACGACCAGTAAGTTTATCTGCCGCAATGTGAATAACTGCACCTGTGGTGGCACCTATTACAGTTCATATACTCTGATGTCTACTATAGCTGTAGTGGATTCGCCGTCGATACCGAGATACTGGTTTACATTCGACTCCGTAATATGCAGCGGAAGTCCTACGAACATTTATACCTACACTAATTCCAGCTTAAGCGGCCTAGCTATGCAGTATTTGAGAGATGACACTCCCAACGTGACCGGCTCTGCTATTGGTTCAGCGGCCTTGGGACCTCTAGGTGTGACACTTACCAATACGACCGGATCTGCACAAACTGTAAGAATCCTTCTGAGATTTTCACGAGGTACTACTTATTTCGATTCGAAAAGTTTCTATGTAAAGGTGTTACCCACTACTCCATCGAGCGGAGATCATTGCTCGTTTCCAAGTAAACCGAACCCTTGGCCAAATAATACTGTTGACGTCTACAGCTATGGTAAGGGTGCGCATGTTCAGTTTCTAGCGGATACAACGGTGATAGCAGACACTGTAAAGTGGTACAAGGTAGTTGGCACAGATACAAGTTATGTAGGACGAGGATATTCCATTGCGGTGACTATGGACACTACAGCAAAATATCTGGCGCGAAGCTTTAATGTTTGCAACTGTAGTAGCGGCAATTATTCCAGTCCCTATTCCTTGATGGCCAACAACACCGTGAGCGCCAATTACGTCTCTCATATCATTCCGCTTCAGATCATGGATACAATAGCCAGCGGAACAGGCATCAATATCCTTACGAAAACTGATACGAACATCAGGATTACAATGGTTTTCTGGCGTGATAACGCAAATGTAACGGGATCTATCAATCAAAATACAATTGATAATTATACTGGAACGGAGGGATTTGATGCTATCCTCACGAATACTACTAACGTTCCCCAAAGGATTCGTTATAAGATATTCTCTACTCCTTATGCAACTCCAGGACCTGTCTACGGAGATACGTATACGGGGTATTTTACGGTAATGCCTTCCACTTTTACTGCACCCTCTGGTAACCACTGCTACATTCCGCCCAGAGAAAACAGCACATCTCCACCAGTCTATAGTTATTCTCCAGATGCCAATGTATACCTAGACTTGAATCACTGGGGCTTCATTAACGGTGCTATATGGACTAACCTTATTGCAGCCGATGCTGTGGAGTGGTATAGGGTAAGAGGTCCCGGCGATACCGTGTTCGTAGGAGATGTAACTCCTGTTAGTACCACAGTTGATACCACTATTAGGATATTCACCGTGTCCCGGAATATATGTTACTGGTCCGATAGTAGCAGACATATTTATAGAAGCGTACCAACATATGTGGGACAACTTACTAAATCGACATCAGTTACTACCGCGCCCACACATGTAAATAACAAATTGAATGTATGCAGCGGTTCTACTCCTGACATAACCTATACAGGAACGACTGCCAGTATTGCCGTTTATAGAAGCCAGCCTCGGGGAAGTACCGGTGCTGTTTCCATGAGTAAAGGGTTTACGACCTCCTTCCACCCGGATTCGATTGTGGGTGATACTATATCTTCCCCGTTAAAGATATATTATGTTGGCTTCCGGAATGTCAGCTCATACGGCTCGAATGTCTTGGATTCCATAATTGTTTATCCTAACTGTAGCAAGTGGGCTAATTTCTCGACTGCCATCCATGCTGTTAAGGATTCGATTTGTCCGGGAGATACGGCGACGCTGACAGCTGATACAGTTCCCGGCCTGAACAACCACTATGCTTGGAGCACTGGAGATACGACCAAGACGATCCATCCAACGGTCGCGGGCACTTATTCTGTGACGGTGACTAATTCGTGCGGATGCAGTGCGACAAGTGGCAAAATCCTTTTCATGTATTCAATTAATTTGCCTAAAGTCCCCAATGATACTATCTGCTTGGGTACACGTGGCGTTTTGACAGTTACAGCAGGGAAAAGTTATTTGTGGTCTACTGGAGATACGTCCCAAACCATTGGAGCCGATTCCGCTGGAAGCTTTTCAGTCGTAGTTGCAGATTCCTTTGGCTGTCGCTCTTCGGCCATAGGCGAAATCATCATAGCCATACCAAGCCCCATTGACGTCATGAATGACACGATCTGCCTCGGCGACACTGCCATCTTGAGGCTGAGTGGCGCTTATAGTTGCTTATGGGGCACGGGCGACAGCACAATGACTATCCAGGTAGGAGTACCAGGCTCCTATTCCGTCGTGGCCATTGATAGCGCAGGTTGCAAAAAAGCGCTTTCTGCCCAAGTCGTACAAAACTCACAACCTCAGGTAGCCATAACCGCACAGGCCGCCTGCTTAGGAGATTCTGCAATACTTACCGCTTCAGGCGGGAATCTATATTTGTGGAGCGATGGGTCGTCGACCCCTTCTATCAGAACAAAGATTGCATCCACCTACACCGTAACCGCTACAAGTTCTAGCGGGTGCTCTGCAACAGCCACTTCAAAGTCAGAAATTGACACACTAAAGATTGCCGCTTCAGATGTCTCTTTTTGCGCCGGAACATTTGCATTGGCTGTAGCCAGTGGAGCTGATTACTACAAATGGAGCACTGGAGATTCGACGGCCGTGCTAAGGACATCGATTTCAGGGAGCTATACAGTAACCGGTACCAATGCACTAGGATGTAGAGATTCCATAACCATTTCGCTGTCTTCTCACGGCCCCGTCGCCGTTGCTACTAACGATTCCATTTCGTATGGAGATACGGCCACCCTTTATGCGTCCGGCGGCACGGCGTTCCTGTGGAGTACGGGCGCCTCTTCATCCTCCATCAAAGTGCTCGAAAGCGGACAATATGATGTAACCGTTACTGATTCTCTGGGCTGCTTTGCGAGCTCCTCAGGAAGCGTCTACGTCGATCCGATTACTGCACCCCAAGCACCTAATGACACTATAAACCAAGGCGACACCGCCATACTCCAAGCAAGTGGCGGCTTATCTTACATCTGGAGCAATGGAGATAGCGCCTCGCGAATCAGAATTACTCCAGTCAATACAACCCCTTATAGCGTTACCATTACGGGATTAAATTGGACTAAGGTGATTGTGCCGAAAGTGATCGTCCATTGTAGATTCAGTATAAGTACCACGGATACTTCCCTTTGCTTTGGACAAGAAGCGACCCTAGCTGCTACAGTTACGGGAGCTTTCTCCAGCCTTAGTTATCAGTGGAGCAATGGCAATACGATGCAGACCATAAGCGTCGACTCCGGTGCCGCCTATTCCGTTTCTGTCACAGATCAGTCCGGGTGTAGTGCGTCGGCTGTGGCGAACGTTTCAGTTTCAAAGCCAGTTTCGGTAGGAAGTGTTGCCATTTTCCCCGGAGGAACCGCAACGCTAGTGGCCACAGGAGGATATTACTATACTTGGAGCAACGGCAGCCACGCCGATAAACTATCTACAAGCGTAGCTGGTAGCTACAGCGTGACCGCAACTGATACGCTAGGATGCTTAAGCTCCGCCACCGGTACAGTTAGCGTAGTGACCTTGAGCGCTTCATCCGGCGGAAGCGGGCAATATATCCCTCTTCTGAGCACGAAGTCCACGGCCCCCTCTCTTAATAGCGGACTCCCTGTAGGACTAACTCCTGGCTACTCAAGCGTGACGCCTCAGGGTTCTGCCTCGTACAGCATACCTATCGCATTGCCACCCGGAACCAACGGAATGGCTCCCAAATTATCACTGGAGTATAATTCGAATTCAGGTAATGGCCTGATGGGTTGGGGATGGAGCATCAATGGCCTGTCTAGTATTACTAGGGCTGGGCACAATAATCATGTAGATAAGGAAGCCACGCCAATATCATTAGGCAATACGGACCATTTTGTGTTAGACGGACAGATACTTACACCTGTTAATGGGTCGAACGGCGCTCCTGGTACCACTTATGGGCTGGAATCGGAAGATTATTCTCTGATCAAATCACTGGGCAATACAGGCAGCTACGATGGGCCCGAATGGTTTCAAATAACCACCAAGTCGGGACTAACGCTAGAATATGGTAACAGTGTTGATTCGCGGATACTTTCCAATTCTAGCAGTCTTCCTTCTGATTTGGTTTTCTCATGGCGTATAAGCAAAATATATGACAGAGATGGTAACTACGTTACTTTTAAATATGAAACCTCCTCCGCGAGTCCCAAAATCAGTGAAATTAGTTATACAGGCAATGATGCTGCTGGAATCGCACCTTACAACACGATTGCATTCCACTATCTATCGAGAGTTGACAACAATATTTCTTATTCCGCAGGATCATCATTCAACTCTGATTTTGTTTTATCGGATATAACTATTTCTGGAGAAAATGGAGCCGCATATAAGAAATACGAACTTGACTATGGATCTGATGACCTTTCGTCGTATTTGAGCAAAGTGACAGAATTCGGAAGCGATGGTTCGCACCTAAACCCGACTAGCTTCACATATGGTACCGCAGACGATTTAAATAGTTATGCTACAAGCTCATATGACTTTCAAGGCGATATAAGCTCGTTCGCTAAAAGTACTTATTCGCTAATCAATTACCGGCTACTGAGTGGTGACTTTAACGGTGATGGCTATTCGGATGTTCTTACTATAGGCAATGCGATTACGCCAAATTCTGGAAAGCATATATCGCACAATGTATTGAACATGATTCATTTCATGGACCCTGCTACCAACCAGTTTTACAAGGTCAGCGAGGAAGACAAACTCTTGTCGAATGACGCGTTTAGGGCATCTTGGTATACGGCTCTATATGAGGGTATTGGATCGACAGGCCCTCTCCACTGGTTTCCTGAGCCGTCGCCATATACCCATGGAGACTTTAATTATTATGTCGGAGATTTCCTTGGGAATGGGCGGGCTGGAATTCTGGAGATAAAGCGCAAATTTTTCTTTACCCCCGGGCAGACGACAAACGGTATTTTGAATAGTTTCCCACTCGATCTCATAGGGGTAGACTCAATTAAATTTACTACCTACGACAATAATGGCATACCAACCAATCATTTTTGGCCAGCTCCTAATGTAGTGCAAACAGATTTCGGCATGCTGCCGGAACAGTGGTTCTATCAAGGAGATTTTGATGGCGATGGGACTCAGGATTATATTATTTCCACGATTGATAATGCTTATATATCATTTCCGAGAAAAGGGATCTTCAATCAGGTTCTCCAGAATAACATGACTGGAATGGGAACAATAGCATTCCCCAGCTGCGGATCATTAATGAATCCGCAATGTGAATTAAAGAGAATGATCCTTGATTTTGATGGAGATGGGAAGTCAGATGTAATGATAATTGATAAGACCCGTTCAAAGGTCTTTTCTGTTCAGAAAAATTCTTCAGGTTCTTATTCATTTGAAATTCTCAGCGGTTCAACTGACTTAAATAGTACTGATTATAATGGCTTCTACCTTGGAGATTTTAATGGTGACGGCAAAGCCGATTTACTTACGCGAAAATACAGCGACGATAGCTTAGTTCCAGTGATTGACCCTCTACGGAGCGGAGAAACTTATTACAACATGTTAAATCAGGCTCCTTTGCTTGGAGGACATACTTTAGGCGCGCTGCACGTTAATTGGGATATATGGCATTCGACCGGTAAAGAGTTTACGAAAACACCATTTAAAGCATTTGCCATTGATCCACGAACACCTTCCTTCAATGAGAATGATGCATTCAACAATCCATATACTGGCGGATTCACCGCCCATGATATGGATTTGGAGAAGGCTAAAATCCGTGATGCATGTATTGGCGACTTTAATGGTGACGGAAAAAGCGATATCCTTTTCACTTCGAACCTGGCACTAAATTTTGACCCTGAGCATTGGTTCTATTATGGATGTGGTGATCTGACGATGTACTATTCTGCTGGCGCCTCTTTCAAGGAGTACAAAATTGCCAGCGGACTAAACTTCATGTCTGCAAACTATTCCGTAGAAGGCGACTTCAATGGCGATGGCCGCACTGATCTTTCCTTTTACAACGTTAAAAGCACTGCATGCACGAGTTTACCCAAAACGCACAGCGCTTCGGATGACTATTTCCAGTTTTCCTTCAATCCCAAATCTTTACAGAGGTTACTAGTTCAAGTAGTAGACGGGTTCGATCAGAAAAGGACCTTCAACTATAAGCCTCTCACTAACGCTATGGGCGACGTTCATACTAGAGGCTCAAGTTCCACTTACCCCTCGGTAAGTGTTCAACTTCCGCTATACGTCGTCTCGCAAACAACAGAGCCGGACGGGGCTTCTAGCATAACGACTGTTAATTACACTTATGAGAACGCGCGCTTCCATCTCGGCGGAAGGGGTTTCTTAGGATTTTACGCTATAAATGCGACAACAATACCGTCCAACATCGGGACCTCAGCCTACTATGCGTTCGATGCTCCATTCTACGTGCCGATAAACTTCTTCACAAGCACCTATAACGCTGGAAGCCTCTCGCCAATTTCAGGCGAGGACAATGATTATAGCTTTTTGCCGCTCACCAATGGCCGCTTCGCCCTCCAACGCACACATACGCTATACACCGATTACATTACCGCAGCAACAGTAGAAACTTACTTCGCATACGATAGCCACGGGAACCTTACGCAAACCAGCAAAAACACAAATGGAATTGAGACAGAGACTACGCAAACGACCTATACGCCTTCGATTCCTTACAATCCATCCTTAATCATAACTCATAGGACTAGGTCGGGATCCTCAAGTGACTATACTGACCTGGGAATTTTTTCATACAATAATAAGGGCAAACTCATATCCAGCCTTAGTCATGTCGGCAAAGATTGCTCAACGCTTACGCAGGTCAGCTACAATGCCCTAGGCAACACCGTAAGTAAGGTCACCCATATCGCATCATCAATGCAATCTCCTCGTTCTGAATTGCTAAACTATGATCAGAAGGGGAGATTTGCCATCAGGCATATCAATGGTTTGCTTCAAGCGGAAAGCTTCGAATATGACCCGCTGTGGGGCAAAGTCGTTTCGCAAACAGATATCGCTGGATTGAGGTCTCAATCTTGGCTGGACCCTTACGGCAGGTTAATCCTGCAAAAGACTCCTCGTGGAACATTCACGGACATAGGATATTCTTGGGACTTAGGAGGACACGTAACGACATCTATTTATCTTATATTGACGCACCAGCCAGGTGTCCCGGACGTTACTGAATGGTTTGATGCAAAGGGCCGTAACGTGGCGATCAAAAAGACAGGCTTCAATAATTCGGACCTGAACGGTTATACTTTTTACGACAACAAAGGGAAGGCGGCAATAGAAATTCAACCCGCCTATTCAGGGGAATCTGGGCGCTTCAAGATCACTGACAACGACATTTATGGGCGCCCAACTTCCATTAATGATCAGTTTGGTACAACATTTATCAGCTATTCCTATCCAGGAGATGGCAGTATAGTGACTACCACAACTAGTCCCGCAGGCCATCAGAGAAAAGTTACGAAAGACGCGACCGGGAAAGTTGTGAAGTCTGTGGATGACGGGGGAACGCTTGCATTTAAGTACGACGGTTTCGGCAACCAAACCCAAGTTACATTAGATGGAAATGTCATTCAAAGTATTTCTTATGATGAATGCGGCAATAAAAACCAGGTAGTCAATCCTAATAGTGGAACAACCTCGTCTATCTTCGATGCCTTTGGCCAACTTGCATCTGAAACAGATGCTCTTGGCAATACCCATAGTTTTAGATACGATGCTTTGGGCCGCATGACCTACCGATACGGCGCAGAAGGAACGACTACATATTCCTACAAGACAGCGGGCCAAAATGGACTAAATAAAATTTCGACCATAAGCGTCGCTGGAGTACTTACCAACTCTTTTCAATATGACGTATTTGGCGCTAACACGGAAACCGTTGAAGTTATCACTGGTCATACAATTACCACCCAGCACCAATATGATGCAAATACTGGCGCACTTGCAAAGGATATATATAATTCTGGTGTATCGGTGAAATATGAACACGATGCGAGTGGCTACCTTACGAAGATCATTGACGAAAATACCGCCACGGTTTTATACAAGGTTAACAGCTTAAACTGCTTTGGGCAGGCAACCTCCTACACGACTGGCAACAGCCTAACATCGTCGCTGGAAACAAACTTCGGGGTACCCACTCGATATTATACTCCTTCATACCAGGATCTCAGGATGACCTACGATTGGACGACGCAAAACATGACTCAAAGACAAGATGTGATTGCGAGCCTGACCGAGAACTTCTCCTATGACTCAAATGACAGGTTATTGTCCTCCCAAGTTGTAGGTCAAGCAGCTATGCCATACACATATTATTCTAACGGTAATTTGTCAAGCAAAGCGGGCATTGGAACTTTCTCCTATGACGCGGGAAAGACTAATGCCGTGCGGCACATTTCCAATACTTCTGGCTTAGTCAGTTCCAATGAACAAGATATCGCATATACATCTTTCAGTCAGCCGAGTGTCATTTCAGAGGACGGCTATGAACTGACATACTTATACGGCCCAACTTACAACCGCAACTATTCGACACTCAAACACAGTGGATCCGTAGTTGGATCTCGCCTTTATTCTGGAAACTATGAGATAAACTACGATGCTTCTGGAAACTATACAGAGCAACATTATATATATGGCAATAATGGCTTGGTGGCGATTATAGTAAAGTCATCTACTGGTACCCTGAAAGAATACTATACGTATTGCGACCACTTACAGTCCATTCTGACCGTCTTAGACGACACACGATCGGTAGCTGCTCAACAAAATTTCGATGCTTGGGGACGTTATAGGAATCCGGCAGATTGGACTTATTCAAGTATCCCTCCTGTAAGCACCGATCCCTTGGTCGCCAAGTGGATGTACCGAGGCTATACGGGGCACGAACATCTTCCGGAATTCGTCTTGATCAATATGAACGGGAGAATGTACGATCCCCTCCTTGGTAGAATGCTTGGACCTGATAAAGTCATTAATGATCCACTCAATACCCAATGTTACAACAGCTATACATATGCTAATAATAACCCCCTTAAATTTATAGACCCTTCCGGATGGGATTATGATGATCCGTATTCCTTCTACACGACTGAGCAGTCCGGCGATGCCGTGACTACTAACATTACAATGGGATATGGACAGTATTATACGACCGTCAGTTACACTTACGTTGGAGGTACTCTTTCTAACGTCGCCATTGCAATTAATAATGCAGGCGGTTCAATGGGATCTGGCGAATTATCCGATGACGGACTTTTGAGCGGGAGCGGCATCTTGTTTAACGCCAATCTAGTTATTGGGGCCGGCCAGGGCGTGTATTCAATCATGGAGGGATTCCATCAGTTAGGTGGTCCTAATGCCATACCGATTGCTGCAGAAAATCTTAAAAACAACTTCTTGGCTCTTGTTCAAGTGGAACTGCCATGGAAAATAACTGATGATCCTGACGTGGGACTGGCGGGTGAGCGGATGGGCCGCGCATACGTTAACTTCTGGAATTCACTACCTCAAAAAACTGCCCCGGAGTGGGGTAATATGATAGGTAAAACCATTCCGTTCGTGGCAAGCATGTTTACTGGTTCCGGCGAAGCATCTGTCGCAGAAACGGTTGAAATAACCCCAGCCATTCAATCAACAAATAACGCAGTAAACTCGACAGCTCTAGCTCTATATTGGCCTGCAAATGGAGGGGCTCTTGGAGCTTGGGAAGATGTAATGGCTCAAACGGGACAAGTATTTGATAGATTTGGAAATGCATATGGTACCTACATGTCACCTGTAGGGACGCCATTTGAAATGAGAGCATTGTCACCATCTACTGATTTTTCCGATTACTTTCAAATGGAGGTCTTAAAGCCGTTTCCAATGCGACAATCAGTAATAAGCCCTGCCTTTAATCAAATCGGTTTGGGAGTTCAATTTCAAGCGCCAGTATCTATATACTATCTAGAAGAATTTGGCTACATTAGGATTATACATTAAAAATTAACAATGAATTTAAAAACTTTACAGGAGAAGATAATGCAGAATGATGTTCCCGAAAGGTGGTATTCGATTGATAACGGATTAAAACCGGATGCTTGCATAATCTACAAAAATTATTCTACTTGGGAATGTTTCTATTTGGATGAAAGGGGGAATAGAGATTTTTATACAATTTGCACAAGTGATGAGGATGCTTATGATTGGCTTTGGAGTAAAATAGAAGGCCTATTAAAATTTAGAAAGAAGGTGCGCAAAGATTAGTTACTTCAAAAAACTACGTAATGAGTATTTCAAGAATTACGTTTCTATTCGTGTTTGCTTTTGCATCCAGGTGCTACGCTCAGAGTATTCCTTTGATCGATTGCGGTTTGACTTATTTTTACGATGCATCCGGCAATCGAATTATACGAATGGTCGTTCCATGCGGCGGTGGGGGAACAGGAAGATTAAGGGACACCACTCAAACGGCAAACAGTGATGAAATTACTGGATTAAAGGAGGATACCCTCGGAGACTTCCAAATAGTGCTGATGGCGCCTAACCCCACAGGTGGTCCATTTAAGGTCACTTGTAATCAGGACTTGGTGGACGCGGACGTATCGATATCCGATCTCCAGGGCAGGGTGGTTTCTCAAACCACGGTTAGTGGAAGGGAGGTCCCATTGGATATTTCACACTTGGCGGCGGGGAGCTATAGTGTCGTAGTCACTACACAGTACGGACGGACTGGAAAGAGCATTGTGAAGGCGTCTCAAAAATGAGATCAATAAACGAGGAACGGTAATTCTACTGCGGATGTCCTTCCCGTTAGTCTTATCCGGTAAGCGCCGGGAGCCAGTCTTGATACGTCTATCAATCCATCCGGCGCAAGCGTCAGTTCTCCGAATGATTGGCCCAGCTCATCGTGTATCTCGGCGGACACTTTCCCCTCTTGCAAAGGCATCCTTACGTTAAGGAGGTCGCACGTCGGGTTAGGAAAAAGCGAATACCCCGTCTCCCAACGCTCGGATAGGCCGAGATTTATCAGAAAGTAAGGGAGAGAGGTATCTCCGCATCCATTTGCAGCGGAGGTAATGACCCGGTAGGTGCCGTTACTGTACAACGGGCAGAAATAGTTTATTTCGCCAGGGATCGCTGAATCATTGAGAAGCCACTGATAGGATAAGCCGTTCTCGAAGCTCGTAAAGAGGTTTAAGCCGTTTCTCGTAATAGGGGGTGTCGACAGTACCTTAAGCGCAAGGTTCAATATCACTATGGAATCGCAATCGTAGGGCGAGGCTGACGAAAAGTAGAACGTGTCGACGACGGGTTGGGTGTAAAGATGGCCCAAATAGGAGTAGGAGTATCCTGAGCAGAAGGAATCCGTCAGAGTAGTAGTAGGATTATCGCTCCTGCGGAGCAGTACAGCAAATATGGTGTCGCAAGGAGTGCCGGAATGCGTAGTGTCCATAGCGTAAAGCCTATCGCTGTAAAACGTGTCTTCCCTGAAGACATAGCTTCCGTGCACCCTGCAAATGGAATCAAAGAGGTTGACCCATGCATGGTCCGCGACCCGGAGGATCAGCGGCTGGACGCTGTCGCAGCCAAGTACGGAAGTCAGGGTGTCGTAGTACGTGCCCGCGGAATCCAGCATCTTTCCGTTGAAGTTATACATGTATCCAGGGCATATTGCAGAGTATATGGGCGGAATGATCGGCATCCAAATGTTCAGGTCGAGAGTGATCGCCGTGTCGCAACCGCCCGCTCCCGGTATGGTATCGTAGTAGCGGAATGGCTGCGTCAGGATCCTACCCATGAAGTCGTACGAGCCATTCGGGCAGATATAAGCAGTTATGTACTTATTTACACTGCATTGTGCTAGTAGTGTGGAGGTAGTGAGGACAATCAGTATAAAAGATAATAGGTATTTTCTCATATGGCCCGAATTAAAAATGTATCTTGTTAGCAAGCAAGGTTTATGCACAGCATTATTCGAGAATTGTTTGGTCTTATTTTTAAGCAATCGTTTTATTATGTAGGCTACTCATGAAATGATTACTTGTTACTTATCAAAAAAGTTAAAGTGTTACAGAATCAGTGCTAATTTACAAAATTTGAAAATTTTAACAGAGCTTCAACTACTTACGATGGGAGCGTAAACAGGAGCATAAACAGCAGGAGCATAAACAGCAGCAGGATTGCAATTTTACAGTAAACTTGAAAATTGCCATCCTGCCAAAGGATAATATCCTTTGGAATCCTTTTCTGAAATCCGAACAAGTCAAATTACCTGTAAGCTCCACCGAGATGCTTGCGAGAGATGTCGGGTAGACATCAAGCAAACCAAGTGATGCCATGATGCTTTTTGGGCCCTTCACGGGGTAGTGGGCCTCAATTGCGAAGGAGGGGCTCATGCACCTTCCTCCGCTCGCAAAAAGGCAGGCTCGCTTCGGAAGGAGCCTTCGCCCGCTATCTGCAAGAGCGCCCTCCGCTCACGACCCGAGCCTGCTAGGCAAATGCGGAGCGAAGACGAAAGGATCTCTCAGCATTGGCTCTGCAATCCTTTCAATCTTCGTTCCGCATGACGCAAGGTCCTGGGTCTTCCGCTGCGTGAGCCCTTGGGAAGCGCAATGCGGCCGCCCCGAATCGGGTTACAGCGTTTTAGCCTCCACACATCAGTAAAGCATGGTGAAGTACTTGATCGCCCTGCCTAGGCCGTCCCTGACCGCCACAATCCCCATTCCGTGCATGCCTGAGGGGAAATCGAGCTCATTGCGGCCCACAACCAGCGTTCGGGTCCCGAGGGTGCGCCCCAGGGCGTCGTACAGCTCACAGCTGAGGTTGGCATCTTCGCAAATGAGGGTATTATGAAGGCCGTCGGCTACGATCCTCAGGTGTTCCTCAGGCACGTCGGCTAGGCCGGTGGTATAGGTGGAGGGCTGCCCGGCCACAATGCCTTGGGGGGCGCAGCCGCAAGTCGCCTCCACCCTGACCGTGTCGAGGGTGCCCCCGATGGAGAACCTTATCCAGCCTGTACAGGAGTACTCGGGCGTGTCCGCTACGGGTGCCGGGCTGTAGAACCAGCGGTGCATGTACGCGACGTAGCCGGATACGCCCGCCCCGAAGTTGCTTGCCACGTTCTCGCGGAAGACGTACGGGCCGGTGGACGCAGAGCTGGTGGAATGGCTTATCTGCGCGTTGTTCGCGAACCTTTGAACGTTGTTAATGCCGATCCCGTCCGTGTAGAACTTCACGTCCCTCAGGTAGCTCGTGCCGGAGTTCGGCTTCAGCGAGACGAGGCGGGCTGTCTTTCCGTATGCGGGGTCGACGTACGTGCGGATGACAGCGGTGGGGACGGCGTCGCCGTCAAGGTTGATCTGGAGGGAGTCGCCCATTATGACGGTCGCGTTGAGGGTAGAGCAGTAGTTGTAGCCGTATTGGGCATAGCACTCGCTTACAATTGATAATACGATAATAAGTACAAGGAGCTTTTTCATGTCATACTGGATTTGGTTGGTGAATGTATTTGGCTTATAAGCCATATCGCAAAAGTATTACTTGTTTTCGTATTATGGCTTACAAGCTATAATATTTTTTTGGCTTTATGGTGTCCTTTATAAGGTGAAAAGGACGAGGATATTTGACGAGCAAGGGCTTAAGGCTCTGGCAGGGAAACTTAAGGAGGTGCGCGAAACACGTGGCGAAACCCAAGAATCCTTGTCAGCCAAATCAGGCATAACGCTGAGCACCATCGCTCGTATCGAGACCGCGAGGATAAATCCGTCTGTCAGCACGATGTTTGCGCTAGCACGCGCTATGAGGGTCAGGCCCTATGAGCTGTTCGATTTTTCATTGAAGTAACACTTACATTTTCAAGGTTCTAAATAACTTCTCAATAATTCATGAATTATTCGTTCAGGTGCGCATGGGTTATGGCAAGGGCCAGCGCGTCAAAGATGGGCATGTTGTAGTCCTCCTTCTCATACCACTTCTTCACCTTCGGTGCTCGGTGCGCGAGCTCCGGCAGGAACTGGACGATCTTGCTCGCGATCTCGTGCCTCGTTTCCGCGCCGAACACCTCGAATGTGTCCCTGATCTGCTGCTTGGAGTAGCGGTGGACCTCGATGCCCATCTCCCCAGCGAGGGTGGTGATCGCGCTTATGAGGCGGTCGCTCCGCCCCTTTCCGTCCTTCGAGAAGCCTTCCCTGAGCACGATGACCTTGGGCTGGTAGTAGCTCATGAACCGCTCGGTCCGCCTGAGGAGCTTTGAGTTCGAGATCGGCGTGGTGGTTGTTATGCCGTAGTCCATCAGCCGCTCGGGTACCTGGATGCAGGCGTAGCCGAGCCCGGAGGAGTTGGGGTAGAGGGCGAGTATGACGGGTGATTGCTTCTCCATAACCGTCACTGGGTTAGCCTCGCCGCCGTGCCCGCGAGGTAGTTGATGCGGCTCTGGGTCTTGAGGTCGTCGGGAAGGGTCTTCAGGTATGCCACGCGCTCGTGGATGCGGGGTACGATGGCTGTCCTTATCTCTTCTTTCTGGCGCTCGAAGAGCTGCTCGACCGGCACGCCGAAGAGCAGGTGGTAGGAAAGCAGGACCTCGACGGCCGGCTTCTTGATTCCGTTCTCCCACCGGGATACGTTGGCGTAGTCTGATGTCTTAAGGACGGATGCGATGTCGAGCTGCGTGAGCTGCGTGCGCTTGCGGAAGATGCGCAGGAAGTTGTGTTGTATGTTCATGGTTTGAAGTGCATTTGGTTTGGTAATGCACTCTCCATGGTAGGGACTCTGTGATAAAGGAATGAGAAACGAGTATTTGTCGCTTCCGACAAAATTTTCCGGGTGGTAACCTGGCCTATGGTGCGTGAACGTCCGACGTTCTCGCAACGGTCAAAAACCCTTCCAGATAAGCTGGAAGGGCCTTGCCGTGCGAAGCTCGACCTACGAAAAGCGAACGGTTTCGTTGAGCGGATGCTTGGAAAGCTGAGACCTGAGATGCTCGGCACTGGCGGATAGGTAAATGGCCGTGGTCTTGATATCGCTGTGGCCCATAATGCGAGACAGCGTGTATATGTCGCAGCCCCCTTCCAGCATGAGAGTGGCGAAAGTATGTCTCAGCCTGTGAACGGTGAATTGAACTCCTGATGCCTCTATCGTTTGCTCGACAATTCTTCTAAGGCCGCTTTCCGTAAAACCCTTGTTGCCCTGAAGAGATGTAAAGAAGTGCATGGAGGTCTTACCGAGCCTTTTCCTTTCCGCCAGATACCGTGTCAGGCTCTCAGCCAGGGTGAATGTAATCGGAACTATTCTGTCCTTTAGGCCTTTTCCCTGCCTTACGAAGATTGAGAGGTTGGTGATGTCGACATCCGTAAAGCGGAGGTTAAGGAGCTCGCTCTTGCGTAGGCCCGAGAAGACGAACATAGAGAAGATCGCATGATTTCGGAACCTTAGAAACTTGTAAGTATGTGGGTAATTGTAGACTACCTCGAGGAGTTTCATCGAATCCTGCTTGCTGAGCTTTTTGGGAAGGCTTTGACTTGGTCTTGGAATCTCCATGTGAGGCAGGGGACTTGCTTGCATGTAGCCGTTGGCAACGCACCATCGGAAAAACACGGTAAAGTTTCTGTAGCACCTCGTAAAAGAGTTTGCGCTCCAGCGCTTTTGCACCCTGCCGTAGATCAGAAAGCCCCGTACGCTATCTTCGGTGATCCCTTGTACGGACTCGATATGAGCGAACCTCGTATAGTAGTCAAGGTAACCTTTGAAGCCTCTT
The DNA here is from genome assembly GCA_964571705.1 of uncultured Chitinophagaceae bacterium. Classification (GTDB taxonomy): domain Bacteria; phylum Bacteroidota; class Bacteroidia; order Chitinophagales; family LD1; genus UBA1941. The sequence continues at coordinate 99,251 of CAZNDJ010000001.1, read as the reverse complement.
AGTGTCGCATCCGTGTACCCCTTGAGGTAGCGGCCGTGATCGTAGAATTTTTGTTTTAAAAGTTCGATTTCCATGAGTTTATGGATACCGACTCCCTTGAGCCATTGGTCGGTCTCGAACCGACGACCTGCGGTTTACAAAACCGCTGCTCTGCCAACTGAGCTACAATGGCGCGCGGGTTCGCGGTCGGTTTATGGCACTAACGTGCCGTGACCGACCATGATACCCGGTTCTCATCCTTATCGTTCAACGTATCTTCCGATTTCCATTCTGGCAGATTAATTACAAATAAACCTGCCCTAATGGGACGACGGGAAACCGTTACGGTATAAGGATGGAAGGTGCCACGCCCTTGTTTTTAAAGGGCAGCAGTCAGGGCCTGTTTACTTCCGGCACGATGGCTGAAGGGAGCGGTTGTTATTGATAAGAAAACAGGCCCTATAAGGCTACCATGTCACGCGATGTTGTCAAAGGACAGCTTGTTGACGTCGTCGCGCATCTCCTCCGCGGAGACCGAGCGGAGGTACGTCTGCGTCATCTTGAGGTCCGTGTGGCCCATGAGCTTCTGTATCTTGACCGCGCCGACGTCCTGCATGGCGAGGTTCGTGGCGAAGGTGTGCCTGAAGCGGTGGAGGTGGAACCTCACGCCTGAGGCGCGCTCGAGACGCTGCACCCAGTGCCTGACGCCGTGGTGCGACAGGCCCCGGTCCGCACCGTGCGACACGAAGAGGTACGGCGTCCTGCACCCCCGCCTCTTCCTCTCCGCAAGGTACTCCTCGAGGTGCATCCTCAGGTGGATGTTGATGGGTATCCTCCTGGTCCGCCTCGACTTGGAGGTCGAGGACTGCACCGTGATGAGGCCCGCGTGCAGGTCGACGTCCTTGATCTCCATAAGCAGGAGCTCGTTGCGCCTCACCCCGCAGAAAGTCAGGACCCCTATCATGGCCATGTCCCGCCTCAGCAGGAAGGGGGACTTGGCGTGCTGAGCAACCGCACCCATGAGCCTCTTGATCTGGTCCCCGCTCAGGGCGCGCTTGTCCGCAAAGTCTGGCGAGGGAAGCTTCAGGTCCTCGAAGGGGTTTGAATCTATGTGCCCGTGGCGCCTCAGCCACTTGAAGAACGTCTTCAGCGGCCTCGCATAGGTAAGGATCGTGGTATCCTTCACCCCGACGGCCTTTTGCCCCTTTCCGACCAAACGCTCCCTTGTCTGGAGGCGCATGAAGAATGTCGTGAGGACGCTGTTCGATACCTCGCCGAAGTGTCGAACCTCAGGCATGGTTCTAAGGAAGTGGTCGAAAGCGTACCGGGCGATTTTTATGGTGGCTGGCCTGAGCCTGCTTACGTAGGTGCACTCGCTGATGTAGTTTTCGAAAAGCTCTTTCATTGAATCCATCTTCCGAGTATTCCACTGTTTCCATTACAAGTACAGGCATGTGCAATTGTCTCTGTGAACAAATCAGAGTACTTGGGCCGCTTTCAGTGCTGGTATATCCTCATTCCAGTTCATCACAAAGAAAATAAGCGACATGGAAAGAGAAAAGCAAAACATCTATGAGACCGTGAACGACATCATCCTGGGTCACTTGGAAAAGGGCGTGGTTCCCTGGCGGCAGACATGGATCGGAAAAGGAGTGCCTATTAACAGATTCACCAATCGGCGGTACAGGGGAATCAACCATTTCCTTCTCAACATGCTCCCTTATCCGACGAACGAGTTCGTATCATTCCAGCAGGCAAGGGAGCTTGGTGGGAAGATCAAGAAGGGCGAGAAGGGTCACATGGTCGTCTTTTGGAAGTGGATAGAGCCGGTTCAGGACGAAGGGGTGGAGATAGAGCAGAACCTTTCGAAGTATCCCTATATTCAGTACCACCGGGTCTGGAACATTGCACAGTGCGAGGGCATCGAGTCTCGTCACATACCTGATGAGAGGCATGCCATTGAACCAGATGATCGTGCAGATAGTTTTTTCCTTGGCCTTCAGGACAAGCCGCAACTCACTAACAGCGGTGATGGGGCCTACTACAGCCCCCGCCTTGACCTCATCAACATGCCCGACATTTCGTCCTTTGAATCATCCGACGCATACTATTCGGTGTTGTTCCATGAGCTTGTACATAGCACGGGACATGAAAAACGGTTGTCCCGCAAGGGAATCACTGACACGATCCGGTTCGGCTCGATGGAATATTCCTTTGAGGAACTCATCGCGGAGATGGGCGCATGCTACCTGCTTTCGCACTGCGGTATCGTGCCCGACAACTACGCGAACAACGCCGCCTACATTGCGGGGTGGATGAGGAAGCTCAGGATGGAGAGATATTCCTTCATACATGCGAGTGTGCAGGCACAGAGGGCATTGGACTTTTTTTTGGGCGGTCAACAAATAACAGGCGGGTAACCGCCTTTTTTAATGACAAAAAGTACTTATTGACAAATGCTTTGGGTTATCTGAATCGAATCGGCAGAGGATAATCTAACCATGAACAAAGACATCACTTACTTTGCAAAAACCGATTTCCGAAATAAGGGCGTATTCTTTGGAATTAAGCAGGCAGATAGGCTTCTACATACCCACATCGTGGGAAAGACGGGAACAGGGAAGTCTACACTGATAAAAACCATGTTCATGCAGGATGTTAAGGCTGGAAGGGGAGCTTGCCTAATTGATCCCCATGGAGATTTGGCAGAAAGCATACAAGCCCTAATCCCTGAAGAGAGGAAAGCTGATTTAATTTATTTCAATATCCCTTATGTAGGGATGAATTTGCGCTACAACCCTTTTAAAAAGGTGTCTCCCGAAAAGCGTTCTCTGGTAGCTTCAAGCATCCTAGAGGTTTTCAAAAAGCTCTGGTCAGATGCGTGGGGAGTGAAGCTCGAACACATTCTGCGGCATTCGATACTCACGCTCCTTGACCAGCCAGCCGCTTCTCTCGCAGACATTCCGAAACTTCTGCTAGACTCTGGTTTCAGAAGGAGTGCAGTGGATTCTATAAGTGATGACAGTGTAAGGCAGTTTTGGAAAAAAGAGTTCCCAAACTACAACCGTTACGATTTCCTTCCGGTCCTCAACAAGGTGGGAGGAATGTTAGCACACCCGGTAATCCGTCGAGTGCTTATGGAGAATACCGAGGAAGTCTATCTTAGGAAGGCCATGGATGAGAGAAAGCTTATCATCGTCAACCTCTCAAAAGGTCACGTAGGGGAAGACGTGGCGCATCTCATAGGAGCGCTTATCATAAGCTCTATAAATTCTGCTGCTTTCAGCAGAGCGGACATTGCGGAACCGTTGCGTGAGCCGTTCATGGTGTATGTTGACGAATTCCACAACTTTACTACCCGTTCTCTGATCGGAATGCTGTCCGAGTTACGTAAATTTGGGGTTGGCCTTATTCTCGCGAACCAGTACTTGCATCAGATGGAAGATGATGTGCGTAGGGCAGTATTCGGAAACGTTGGCACATTGATATGCTTTCGTGTGGGAACCGAAGATGCGCAGATTCTGTCGAGGGAGATGTATCCCACTTTCGCTATAGAACATTTCATCAATCTGCCGAATTATTCAATATATCTAAGGCTCATCATAGATGGTGTCCCTAGTAAGCCATTCAGCGCAGGCAGTGTAGAGATTGAGAAGTTAATCTTACCAATATAGCGCATTGGGTAACCAATTTTGAGATAACGTCAACTTAATTTTAAGGTCTAAAATTACCCTTATAGATTATTCAAAGCAAGGTATGCTATCTTATCTGTTTAAAATAACTGTAATTATCAATGTCATTGATCCTTTAAAAACTAAGTGATATATTGTATTAATAAATATGGTTGGCCTATGAGATTAATTCTACGAAGCGATATTGAGCGATGGGCTGGTTCCTTTGACGCAAAAGGGAATCTACCAATTCTAGTATCAAGACTAATCTTGGCAATTACAAGAAGGGATACCACCGCCAACTTTCCTTCAGGAAATGCAGTGTTCATTGGCGGCTGGGATGGTGTAGTAAAGAGCAATCAAGCCAGTAATTACGTGCCACTGGGTATATCCCTTTGGGAATTGGGTGCGGAGGGAAATCCAAAAAAGAAAGCCGAGGACGATTATAAAAAAAGAACAAAGGACCCTTTGGACTACAATCCTTCGGAATGTACTTTTGTTTTTGTAACTCCGTTCTATTGGAAGCAGAAGTCAAGTTGGGCAAAGAGCAAGATAGCCGAGGATGTATGGAAGGATGTTATTGCATACGATTCGACAGATTTGGAACAGTGGCTGGACCTGACCCCAGCAGTCTCCCGATGGTTTTCAAGCTACATTTCAAAATATCCAGCGGATGGGATAATTACGATAGAAGAGTTCTGGGATGAGTGGTCAATTGGCCCCAAAGGGCAGCTGCCGCCCCAAATTATTACTGCAGGCAGAGAACGTGAATCGTCAGAATTAATAGGCTTCCTCAACGGACCGCAGGCTATTAAAGCAATAAAGGCGTCCTCGAAAAGAGAGGCTATTGCATTTATCATAGCAAGCGCAATGATATCTGAAAAGGAAAGTAATGATTACTTCATGTCCAAAAGCCTTGTACTGAATTCTGACGCTGCCTTTAGAAGTGTCCGTATTAACATGACGTCGCTTAATCTAATCGCTAACTTCGAGGAGAACAACAATTTGTACGCAGCAGTGTCAAAGGGCCACCACGTCCTAGTACCACTAGGGCCAGACGACACCCTTAATATTGATAGCATAAACCTGCCACTGATAGATCGTGACGGGCAGATAAAGGCACTGCAATCAATGGGTTTTTCAAATGAGGACTCCGTAAAGTTCTCCAAAGAGGCAGGCAGGAACGTCACTATTTTAAGACGAATACTCAAATTCCCTCACAGCAACCCTTCTTGGAACAAGGAAAATGATGTTCGAGAAATAATCCCTGCGATATTACTGGGCAAATGGGACAACTCTCGAATTGGAGATAGGCAGCTTCTGGAAGAATTGTCGGGAGAGAAATACGACGATTACATTTTGAAGGTGGCCAAATGGGGGAATGCCGATATTCCTCTCTTCATTCAAATCGGGGAAATGTGGAGGCTAATATCGCCAATGGATGCCGTCGCTAATCTTTCCACTTTCCTTTCCATCGCCGACCTAAAAAGACTTAGCGAATCATTCTTGGAAGTATATAAAAAGCGCAACGCATTTCTCCCGAAGGACCCGAACAATCCTTATGCCGACTTTGTAACTCCGCAGCATGTGTATTCGAGTTGGGTTCGCGAGGGATTGGTGCAGTCCCTTATCTTAATAGCCTTATATGGGGATGGGTTGCATATAAGTCAGCTCAACTCGTCACAGGACTGGGTGGATAGCGTCATCTCGGACTTGCTTTCAAACGCATCTGGCGAGTTATGGTGCTCTCTAAACACAGAGATGCCACTGATTGCGGAGGCATCTCCAAAGAGTTTTTTGGAGGCCGTTGATACGTCACTTGAAAGCGTCGACAGGCCAATCATGGAAATGTTTATTGAGAGGGACAACTTCCTTTACCCAAGAGGGAATTTTACCGGCCTGCTTTGGGCACTAGAAGGACTGTCATGGAACCCTGATTACTTGCCTGATGCAGCGATTATCTTAGCACGCTTGGCAAGCATCAATCCAAAAGTAAGCATCACCAACAAGCCCATAAACAGCCTTAAGGAAATCTTTAAGTCATGGCACTGGCAGACATTCGCAGCATTCGATGATCGCATGTCGGTATTGGAAGCTATTTCCCGCACAGAGAAAAAGACAGCGTGGGAGCTTTTGCTTACAATGCTGCCAGAACATCATGGCATTGCCCACAACACCCATCCAATGAGATGGAGACTCTTTGAGAGCGGTTTTAGCAATCGGTATATGGTTCAGGAGATAGTCAAAACCCACGAGAGGGTTGTCGATCTTCTAATGTCAATATTCGACTATAGTGATAAGCAACTCTCTGAACTGTTGGAAAAGACCGAGATGGATCATGCTAACAGGAAGCGGGTAATAGACTTCTCCATTTCTGTCTTTCCGGATATTGATAAGGGAGACTTTGAAACGTGGAAAACCCTCAGGAGAATGCTTTCACACCACAGATCATTCCCTAATGCAGATTGGGCACTCCCAGAGGCTGTGCTGGCTGATTATGATCGATTATATGTAATGACCGCTCCAGAGGACAAAATACTGAGAAATATATGGCTCTTCAATGAAGAAGGCTCGACTGTAGCAGAAGGAAATACTTCTAAGATCATTGGGGTCGAAAGAAAGGGGGATTATGAAGCGCAAGAAAGGAAAGTGGAGCAAAACAGGGCAAATGCTTTAAGAGAAATATACGAGGAGTATGGGATTGATAAAATCATTGAACTGGTACCGACCGTTAAGCATGCATACGAAATGGGTGCAGCATTAGCCAAAATAACTCAAAAGAAAAGAGATTCGCTCGCAGTTAGTGTTTCATTGTCGATAAAGGGCAGCGAACGTTTTTTTGCCTATGGCTATTTTCACAAGCTCTTCTCGCCATTTAATATGGCAAAGTTCTCAAGATTCTTTAAGGCTTTGCAGGCATCTGGTGCTGACGAAACTACACTAGGCTATCTGCTTGTTCCCATTAGACAAGACAGGCAACTTTGGGACTATATAGAAACACACAGCGAGACCGTTCAATCCGTTTACTGGAGGAATATTATACCGTATGTATATCATAGCTCGAATGAAGACAAGATTTATGCAATAAAAAAATTGATGCAGTTTGAGCGATTTGGTCGCGCCATAGACTGCGCGCAGCATTCTGCTTCCGCGGTTCCCACTCAACTAATAATCGAGCTTCTAGAACAGGCGGCCAAGAATCAGCAGGAAGATGACAAGCTCGACCCGTATGAGACTAGTAGGTTGTTTGAGGAATTGGACAAGCGAGAAGATTTGGACACCCAAGCGTTATTTCAGTTAGAGTGGGTCTATTTACCTTTGCTAGCAAGATACGGGAATGCGAGAAGCCCTAAGCTTCTCCATCGTGAGCTATCAACCAATCCAGTCTTTTTTATAGATATGGTCAGACTTGCGTACATGCCTAAATCCAAGGAGCTTATAGAGGGAGAGAAGAAAAACCTTACGGATGAACAGCTTAGAAACAGAAGCAAATTTGCATTTGACCTCCTCTATTCTTGGAAAACTATACCCGGACTCACCGAATCCGGATTAATAGATAAGGATTTCATCATGAATTGGATTACCGAAGCCCGAAGCATGGGAAGGAAATTTGAGAGGGACGAGGTGGTCGATATGATTATTGGTCAGGTTTTAGCTCAGTATCCCGAGGATGGCGGGAATTGGCCGCCAGTGGTTATCTGTGAAATCATTGAACGAATAAACACGAAGGCCCTCAAAAGTAATTTCTCATCGGCGGTGTACAATAAGCGGGGTTCGTCTTCCAGGGGGCCTTTTGATGGCGGAACCATAGAGCGTAATCATGCCGTCTATTTTGAAAAGCTCGCCAAGCTTCACAAGGTCAAGTTTCCAAACGTATCCAAGATTTTTGCCAGCCTTGCAAAGGGTTACAGGCAAGATGCTAAATATATGGACAACGAAGCCGAACAAAGGAAGCTTGAGAGCTAGCCAGTTCGTTTAGCGGCTCCAATCCAGCGCCATATCCGCATCATTTCATCATAGTCGCGGAAAGGGTCTACATTAGGGTCATAATTCGTTGTATTCAAGGTCAGAACTCCTCTGTCATTTTTTTGAAGGTCAACTTCATCTACTAGTTGCTTCATGCTAATTACTGGAACTGGAAGCAACCCACCGAATGTTGTTTTGGAATACTTTGTCCTAAGGACAAATACATTAAGAATGGATTCCATGCCTCCGTTTGTCACATAATATGTACCGACATTAGCCTCACTGAATTGATCTGGTATGAATGGGGAGTATGGGAATATAATCTTGTTAGGATTCAGGATTTGCTCCCTGATGGGATTATACACCTTGTCCATAAGGAACAGATATCCATACCTAGAGAAGCTGATAATGTAGTGCGTCTTTAATAGAGCAATATTCACTTTACGTTGATCTACTCTGCTTGGAGGAGGTTTGACATTGATTATTGGGCCGATGGTACCTTCGTTAATCCCATAGATGAAGCGTTCCAAAATTGATGGGTCGTTATTTTTGATCCTATGGTACGCCTGAATCGTCCCGTCATCCTGCCGAGTGAGTTCCACTGACAATCGTTTGCCTTGATAATCCAATGTCCCACGCTCAGTCTTGTTAGGATAAAAGTAGCTTGCGTCAACTTCCCGTATCGCCTCAGTCAGATGAAAGTCCAATGTGTGTCCAGCGCGGGAGTTGCACTCCTTGCATGTCAATGCAATCTTAGAACCACCCAATGAGTCTGGGGGCGCATCTTCCAACGTCAGAAAGTTCTTTCCTGGGGCATCATAGAGGTCGTTTTCGGAAAATTCCCTTTGGCAAAGCGGGCAAAGGTAGGACCTCTGATGGACGAACGGCTTTCCATGAATGAAGCCCTTATCTCTTAGGATGGTTAACTGTCCAGAGAATTTATCGAATAGCGCCTTGCGTTTTTGGTAGCCTGCTGACATTTTGATTTCATTTAGTGTTGAATGATAGCCATATATTTTTGGATCTCTTCCCAAACTATCTCGACATTGGTACGAATGCCCGATATATTGTTTTCGTAGTTTGTTTCAAATCCCGAATAGTCGAATTGTGGATCAAGGGAGTAAGCATTCAACTGAGCATCGACATCCTTAAAGTGCAAAGTCAATTTAGAATTAGTTCTCTCAATAAGCTCTTCAACCTTTAGGTGAAGGGTTGAGTGGAAGTTCATCTGTGCGTCTGCAAATGCTTCATCATAGAATTCGGATATTTTCCCTACCATTTTTCTAATCCGCTTTGCCTTCCTCTCCTCTTTGCCAATCAGGAAGTCCAATATCATACTTCCTACCCCAACAACAAAGCCTACTATCGGAGTGAATCCAATGGCGGCCATGAACGCGGCTAACAATGCTTTCATCCAAGTATTGGAGAAATCCATGGTGGGCAAGTCGATATTATTAATGGCATCCATGCCGCTATTTGGTTGGTCAGGAGTTATATTGATTATGTCCCTTACTCGCTTAAGATTTTCCTCATTCCACTTATCTACGTACCCCACTAAAGTAGCAATGTCGGTACAGAGATCAGAACTGATTGCTTTGACTGCAAACTGACCGTGCTTCGATAAATAGGACTTTATAGCCTCATCAGAGGGCAGCGTTTCTAACTCAAACAACGATTTTTCAAGATTTTGTAGAATTCTCTTTTTGCGCATGTCAACATTTAGTGAAAGCGCTTTTTTGATCTTGTGCTCTTGTGCGTGGATATACTCGCCTAGGTTAGGTATTTTTTGCAGTATATCGTTCATCGTATCTAGAAGGTGCTTCTTCTTCCCAGCTTCGATTGAGCGTGACCGAACAACGGTGTGAAGACGCTTTTCAGAGTCCGACATTTTCTTAATTGTAGAATATAGTTGGAAAAAACCGACCTTGCTTTCGGTCAAAAGAAATGACCACACATCACGTTCGAGCTCGTCAAAAGTGTTTATCCCGTTGGAAATCTTTTGTAGGTCGCCCCCCCTTTCTGGGTCAAGTGCCAGATAATATATCTTCGAATTAACCTTGTCGCGTAACCCATATTTATCAAGGTTTCTGTCGATTTCGCTTTTAAGACCGTTCAGCCGTTCAGGTGGAAGCTGATCTACCTTATTTATTACAAGGAAAAGTTTGTCCTTGGACTTCGAGAATCTTTCGATGTGCTTTTTGAAGTCGTTTTTAAACACGAAACTACCTGACCGTGCGCTGGAACCGTCGATAACGTATAAAATTGCGTTGGCGCACTCAGCGGTATGGTACGCAAAATCCATTATCTGGTCGTTAGGATCGTCCAGTCCCGGGATATCGTAAAGCATAACTCCGCGCTCAAGTTGCGGCGAAGCGATACATACATTGACAGTTTTAATACCCTTTACATTATCCTCATTAAAATCGCGGGAGGGGTATTGCTTTATGACATCTGGAGCATATATGAAGGTTTGCGGGGGCTTTGAACTGTCGTTGAAGTGAATCGTAATGTTTTCATGCTTCCCTGAGTTGATTAGAATAGGGACGCCTGTTGTCTGCCATACGTCTGTGGGAGAAATATATGGCCTCTTGAGGAGTAGGTTTATCATGCTGCTTTTGCCAACTCGCGATAATCCTGCCACAGCCACACGATAAAGCGCATTGTTGCATTCTTCTCTTATGACTTTGAGGTCATCTTTTACTGATTCGAAGGGAGTGGAGTTTACAAGGCTCTCATACAAGGCGATAGCCGATTCGACCTTCTTCTGCATTTCGAAGAAGGTGCCTGGCTCCAACACTTTTCGTGCGTAATATCGATGGTTGTAAACGTATTCTCGTATCCTCTTAAGGTTTTTCTGGTGTAATCTTGTTGTTTAATGGAATATGGATCGAAATTTTTCACGCTGTGTCCAAAGAGGTTGTCTTGCTTCTAAGGCCGTTATAAATTCATCATCGATCCATTGATAATAGAATGCTTCGCTCCCGAGGTCATGGACGACGAAAAGGGCTGGGACCTGTGAAGAACCGTTATACCATTGCTTTATCTTTTTCGTTTCTACGGGGTGAGGCAGTATAAAGTCCGAGACGTATTTCGGTTTCGACTGTGCCTTAAGCTGTACATTAAAAAATATTCCGTCTGGTATGTAGTCATCCGATGCCGAACCAGATGCAATCTCTATGTTGTAGTCGTATCCGTGATCGGAATTCATGGCGTTACAGACCCAAGGGCTTAAACACAGCTCAAACTTGTTTCTAGAAACCCTTTCCTTGACATTTGACGTTCCGATCTTAACCTCACTGGTTCTTTTTGAATTTTCTCTTTTCATATTATTAAAGTTAGAAAATGTCAGTTAAGTAAAGCCCCTAAGCGATGTTCGTTAAAAAAACCGCAATAATGCGGTTTAATGCTCGATGATCTTTTTATGAAAGTCATCCATGATGTCGCTCGAAAGTCCTTTTAGATAGACTTCCGTCGTCTTGGTATCAGAATGTCCGAGCATATCTGAAATGGCAGAGATGGGAACACCCAGATTTTTTGCCCTCGTAGCGAAGCTGTGGCGACTTACGTAGCTTGTCAGATTTTCCTCAATCCCGCAAAGCTTGGCAATACGCTTAAGGTTGTTGTTGAACCGTTTCCTCTTGGCCTGTATTTCCTCATACTGTTTCTTCAAGTCCGTCTGCTTAATTATCGGGAAGATGAAATCCGACTTTTTAAGGCCTTGAAGGTATATGTCTAGAATGGCTTGGAGTTCCGGCGTGATCTTGATGTCGTATGGCTTGTCCGTCTTCTGGCGGTCGTAGAATATCCTGCCGTCTATTATGTCGGAAACCTTCAGGTGCGCCAGGTCGGTATATGAAATACCGCGCATGAAGAAGCTTGCCATGAAGTAGTTCCGCGCATTGTACAGGTGGCTTGTCGGTTCAATAGGAAGGTCCTGAATGGCGCTGATCGCCTCAATGCTGATTGCTCTTTTGCGTGTCTTCGTTGTCTTGATCTCGTAGCTTTTGAATGGATACAGATCCTGTTCCACAAGACCGCTTTTGATGGCTTGGTTGTAGATTGCCCTAATCGTTCTCATGTAGACGGCCAACCCGTTAAGTGAATTTCCCTTTTTGAGGTGGTCGTTCTCGAACTTCGTCAGGAATGTGTAGTTAATGTCTGCAAACGAGACGTCCTTGTTGCGGTTGAACTTTTTGAGGACGCTCAGCGCACATTTGTAGCTTCGTGCATTGCCAAGGCGGTTCGTTTCGAGGAATGCGGCGACAAGCTGCTGCCCGTATTCGATGAACGACCCCGAATCCGAACTGCGCTCTATGAGCTCCTTGATCTGCACGACCGTGAGCACGTCGAGCGCCTTCTTGTCCGCCAGCTTGGTGATGATGTCAGTCGCCTCGGTCTTCCTCTTCTGGATGAAGTTGTTGAGCCTCGTGACCGATTCGGTGCCTTTGTAGGAGGGTTTGATAACCCTCGCCTTGTCGTCCCAGTCCGACTCCTTGAGATATATCCCCAGACCGACGGCGGTGGACTTCTGGTGGTGGATGATGCGCAGCTTCAAGGGATAGGTGCCGTCTTTCTTTTGGGTTCGGGTGTCGAGCGCCAGAACGATAAATGTTCTCATGATGTATTTTTTTTGTTAATGAACTGGTGTCATTATCGACCAGCATGAAAGTCTCATATACTGATGCGATTTTTTCGATTTCAACAAAAAGGATATCTAGGATGTGAGAAGGAAGGTTATGGCATAGACTTTTGAGGAATATCTGTAGTGTTTACCGTAAACTATATTAAGTGGATAAGGTCTTTTCAGTTAATAAAGTGAGTGAAGCTCGAAATAAGTTGTAATTGGAGGGCTATTAAAGTAATACCCATTTGTCGGTATTAATTTTGAAAATTCTTTTTAATATATTGCAAGAAACAATATACCCATGAATAGAAGACAAGCCCTTAAAAATATTACAGCTACTGCAATACCATTTCTTCTAACTCACACATCTTATGGTGCACTGCTTAATAATTTTTACTCAAGTTCAACCTGTTCACTTCACAAACCCAATCTCCCCAAGTTAAATTACCAAGTACTAGTTGATAAGGGTCTGAAAGTTGCTTCAGGAAATATTCCTGATTATAGAAAATTCGGATGGGCCACCATAAATTTTTGTATAGACGAGAAAATAAATTTAATCGACAAGAAGCTTTTGATGAAACCATCTTATTTGGTACCACTTCAACAATTAGATAAATCCAATCATCTGCGTATAGAAGAGCTTGCATTTAGAAACATAGACCCCGAATCTATTAACGCCATATCAAACTTATACAATAAGATTGATCCGCTGAGACAAACAAGGTTATGTGCCATTTCGGATGATGCATATAAGATGCCAAACGCGACACGTGATTTCAAGTTTTATAGTTTTTACAATTCAGTTTTAATCTCCTTTAACCAGGGTTATATTATAAAAAATGAGTTGTTAGACAGCGAAATATATGCGGGTAATGCTATTCATCTGGTTAAATTATTTAATAATAGGGAGTCAGATTTACCATCAATAAGTGAGTTAGATATACATGCTATTACTAATAGCGATATCTTATTGAATTTTTTGATACTTCTCTCCTTTTGTGGGGACTCTAAATTCAGAACTATAAACGGTCTAGCTTTAACGAAACGTTTAGGTTACGATTTTGACCTTTTAATTTTAGATTACTTAAAGTCTAAGGCACAAGAAGGCTATAAGAGCTTTTCAGTTACTGAAAGACAGATTTTATTAGCAAATACAACTTTGATCAATGATAGAATTTCGAAGTTTCAAAATAACTTTGAATCTGGATCGAATAAAATTAGTTACGATTCAATTTTCAATAATAAAAACTTGCTTTTTGGATATGATAAAATTTCCGATGTTTCAGTGAAAAATAATGAGGTGATAATTACGCCAACTCCTAATACATATATGCAAGCGGGAGGTACAACTACAGATGCAAATCAGATTTTAGAACCCAGAGACGCGATAGGAGCTTCAACATGGTCGCCAGATCAAACGGTCAGAATGTTTGGCATTTCAGCCAAGTGGAAAATTCTCAAAAATAATAACGGAGTTTATTCGGATTGCGCAAGTGGATTTAACCACTTTTCAGGGACAACTGAAGAATTAGACACCCCTGGTCTTGTGATAAATTGTCTTGGGCTTGAACATAAGACTCTACATTGGCAAAATGCACCTGCATTGGTTAGTACCCTTACCTATCAGATAAAGGCAGGGTTTCTTCCTCATAATGATACAAACTGGGTAGCTATACGACTTAAGAAAGTTGATTCATATGATATTAATGTAACTGTCAAAGGAACTGCTCAGAATTTTCCTCCAGTACCAATTGAGGCTAATACAAATTGGAGTATATATAGCGTCTACCCGAATCACATGCTTGAATTTAATGTCGAGTTCAAGCCTAAGGTTGTGGAAGTAAATTCGGGTTGGTCATTTCAACTATTAGATCCTCAACAAGAATTTATCGAAGTCGTTGAAATCAATTCAGACACTATCAAGTATTTTGACAATTTGAACCTCTTAGATTTAAGGGTAACTTCTACACACAATCAACTTTTGTCTTATGTCTCAAGCACTCAAAATTCCCTAATGGACAATGGATGGCTGAATCCAGATCCAACATCAATGGATTTTGGAGCAAATCAAAGCCTTACCCGACTTTATATTTTAAACTCACTTGTTGCAAATTATGATCCGGCTTCGAACCCAACAGGTGGTACGGATCCTTCCAATGATAATTTTTTAGCAAGGATTAACTTCTTGAGGCAATCTATTCCAGTGCTTTGTTATCGTTTGTATCAGACCTTTATACCGAAGTTGGAGAGAGAAATGTTATTGATTTCAGGAATTTTAGCACAAGTATCAAGCGCAAAAGGCGATTTATCTAGAGTACTAGCAATACTTGCTTCGGTAGATTTGCCGAGTGTAAACGTTACCGTTAATAATGCTGACAGACTTATTTCTGGAAATTCACTTTCAAATCCTATTGAGACTTTAGACGATATAATTCCTTTTGTGATTGGTTCATACAATAAGCTTTCAAACTTGGAAAAAGAATTAGCAGAGCGAAAGTTTACACAATGCAACTCTATTTCAAATATGCAAATAGTAAATCATACAGTTCCAAAAGTATATCTAGAAAGGATTTCAGACCCCGAAATAATTAATACCTGTAAATAAAAATATGGCAGATAAAATAACAGCCGATGAATACAAGACTTACGTTGACCAAATGATACCTTTGACATTTGCGTTAGCGGACATTGACGCTTATATGAGAGAATTTGGGGTTTTTATCAAATTGACATCTGAATCCCAAAGCGTAATTAATGTTTGTGTAGACGTTAGCGGAACCTTAGCTAATCTCAGCACAAAGCTGGTAAAAGTACAAGATATTTCCAGTGAGGATATCGATTCAATATCTCAGCAATTAATGTTGACTAATCAAATATTGAATTGCATTGATATTATTAACTATCATGTCAGTTTTTATAAGGTTATTAGAGACGGACTAAATTCGCAAACTGACAAAAGTTATAACAATTATGATATACATAATGTTTATATCAATACCTATCAACCCAAAATTGATGAAATCGATGGCATCTATGTCGAAGGGGGAAATTGGGTGATGACTGTGGTAACTGTGTTCAAAAGTATTTGGCAGGTCATCACAAACAATACGGAGGAAGATCAAATAAAGGCTGATGCAAAAAGATTAGAAGAAAGTAGATGTGGAACATCTCAATATATTGCTTATGCCAAAGCTCATACTCAAGAACTGATAAAGCAGTTTACCAGTAATTATGAAGTATATGATAAGCTAATTGACAAAGTAAAACAAACAATTTCTACTGTTGATGAACAAGACTTAAAAAAACGCGTTTCTTATTTAATTCAGCAATTGAATCAATTTGGCGCTATAGAAATTGAAAAATCTCATAATAGGATAATTGCGAAAATTAGGGCAGTATACGGGGAGCAAAATGATATTGATCAAAGAAATATTATGATAATTCTGTCAAAGCAGAAGTTGCGACTTTTAAAGAATTCTATACAAAATAGTCAATGCTCGGAAGTTCATTTATTGCGATCTCAATTAGATATTTTGCAAACTACAATAAGGCTATACGAATTATCTAATTTAGATTCTGATTTGAATAGTTTGTTTACAGAATATAACAACAAACTTTTATCCTGTGCATCAGGAAGCATTATTCAATCTTCCAAATTACCTATTAAGGAATATATTACATCAAGTAGAATAAAAATTAAACGAAATTACTTTTCAAGAAAAAGATCAAATACTTCTGTTTCATTTAAAACAGAATTAATCACTGCAAACCTCAGCAGCCAAATAGCAACTATTGACGATTCTGCTGGATATTGCCTAAAGGCTGTTTCAAACAATTATCAAGTTTGTGGCGGAAGTAGTTTTTACAATTTCAACAACAATACACCGTGGGAGGCATCTAGGGTTTTTACTGCACAGTCGCTCTCATTTCCTGGTCAGTATAATCGTCAGCGCGCAGAATACTATGGTAAGGAGTTGACAAAAAGTTTAAATGCGGTTCAAGACTCTGTTAAAATATATACAGCGACCGTTAACGAAACCAAGGCATCACGATCTACTTACGTGAATGATACACTAATACCAGCAGAAATTTCTACCAATAATAAATATGAGCAAATTGCAAGTACAATCCGCGATTTCTTAATACCCAATATTACTAATGTCCCTACAACACCCGGACCTGTTCAATTACCTCAACCATTTTATATAGAAATAGCTTCAAATTTTGCTAAAAATTTAATTCAGGAATTTTTATCCTTAAGTCCATATGATCCAGCTTTTAATGGAACGCTGTATTCAATTTCGGGACTAATAAATTCAAATGATGGCGAAGTACAGAGCACAGATAAAAATGCGTTTAAAGAAGTATTAAGTAATTATCTAACTAATGATGGATATATTAAGCCGCAATTATTTAAACTTGAAGATCAAGAAATTGTACGAAGACTTACATCACAAACAATATCTAATGGCAGCCAAACAAATGCCCTTAAAAGTGAAATTAATAGAGCAACAATAGGATATGTTGCATCTAGCACCGTGGAACAGAAAAATAATTTTTCCCAAGGTCTATGGTTTTTATATTCTGCTGATTTAGCTTACTCATCTCAAGATAATCCTGACGGAGATACTCTCTTAAAAACTGCAAAGGAAATTATAGATTTTGCCTTAGGATTCATTCCTGTAATAAGTTCGATAAATGATTTTACTCAAATCATTTTCGGTTTAGCAACCGGAAAGGACTATTCTGGAAATGAGATGACAACTTCAAGTTACTTGCTTAGAGGTTTGGGGATTATTTTAGGACTTTTACCTTTAGGTGGAGAAATCGTCAAGGTAGGTGGAAAAATTCTCAATAGTTCCTTTGTTCAGGGTGCAAAACTTGTGTTCAAAACCAGCACCCAGGGGATTGTAAATGCAATTAACAGAATATATAAGGCGAAAATTGTACACGTCATAGAGAGTATTGGAGAGGCCTTTGATGATGCTTATGTTAGTTCCATAACCCCTGAGCAACTATCTCAGAAAATTGGAGAGTTACTCATGTTCGATAAAAATCTAGCAGAGAATGCTCCGGAACTTTATGACATGTGGTTGGAATTACGAGAACTAGGATATGGTGCAGATGATGGTGCAGTAGGAATATTTCGTGATACAACGTTTTCTAAAGTTGAATTACCTAGTGATGGGATTTATGCTCGAGTAGTTAAGAATCAATATGTAGATGGTATAGTTAATGGAACGGGTAATTTATCAGGAGGAAATGAAGCTTTTATCACGGCAGCTCGAGATTTGGATGGATTGACAACTCCTGAAGAAATTGCCAATCGTCTCACTTTAAGAGAACCAAACCCAGATGGATCTCCAAATACAATTATTCGAGATTTAACAGGTCATACAATAGTTGAATTTAAAATTTCTGGAAATTTCGGGATTCAAACTCCAGTAAACTTCGATTTTCCTTATTTAAGAGATACATTTTGGCAATATGGTGGCCAAACACTAGGCGGTGCGCGTGAATGGATTATTAAATCTGATGCCAGTCTTAATCATATTATAGAAGTAATAAGTACCAGACCTATTGGTCATTAATACCCTCTTCCGTGTTTGATTACCTATTAAGTATAGAAAGTGAGATAACCTTAAATGTTGAACGCAGATATCAGTAGTTTGAAGAGGTTTTAACTTGCAAGTATGTTGCAAGTGGAGCGCGGTTTGAAATGGATTCATATTTGTTCGTGTGAACACAAAATGAAGCTAACACTAGGTGTTAGCCTGCGATAGAGCATAAAACCGAGCGTCAATTCAGCCTCATAATCAGAGGGTCCCTGGTTCGATCCCAGGCGGGACCACCGGAAAAAAGGGTTGCGAAAAATTCGCAACCCTTTTTAATTTCACCTTATACCCTGCTGGCCTGACTCAGCCTCTTCTTTTCACGGCTTATTCTCTGTATCTGGTTCTATTTCATGTAGCTACAAATCTTCATCCCTTACTCCCCACTGCCAACTCACCAGCATGTTTTAGCGTCTCACTACAGAGATAACCTTGAAAATCAGAATGTGAAAAAAAATGTCCAGCAATGATTCTATTCACTGCGGGGGATGACATTTATTAGTTATATTTAGAAACTCGTTATTGTTTACTATTTAACAACCACTCATATATGTCATTTAAACATTTACTTGTTTTAAGTGTTTTCGGCTTTTGGACATTATTTTCAGCAAGATCGGTAGCTCAAAACTACACCATTCTCAATGACGCTACTGTCTATGGCGGGTGCAATTGCTACCGACTCACACCAGCAGTAAATGATCAAGGTGGTGGGGTATATCAGAATAATACCATTAACTTAAATAACTCATTTGATTATACTTTCAATGTTTTTCTCGGTTGTAATGGATCGGGAGGTGCAGACGGCATTGTATTTATCCTGACCAATAATATCACTGGCATCGGATCTCAGGGTGGCGGTTTGGGCTACAGCGGCCTGGCAGGCAATTCGCTAGCTGTAGAATATGATACCTGGCAGAATTCGCAAGACCCCTCGTATGACCACATAGCGCTAGAAAGCGGCGGTAGTGTAAATCACAATGTGCTGGCTCCTGTATCCGCACTTACCAGTCAGTCCAATATCGACGACTGCAGCTGGCATACTACGGAGATCATATGGAATGTGAATACGCAGACCTATTCTGTATATTTTGATGGAGTGCTCAGGCTTACTTATACCGGCAATATCGTGAACACGTTTTTTGGTGGTAATCCTGTAGTAAACTGGGGATGGAGCGGCAGTACGGGCGGGGGGAATAACGACCAGCGCTTTTGTGTGACTTCTATCTCAAACTGGACGGCAGGCAATAACTACCAGTCCTGTAATCCTACCTTCCAGTTTCGCGATGTGTCTACTACAAACGTAGGTACAGTACAAAGCTGGGCATGGAATTTCGGAGAACCATCTTCGGGAGCAGCCAATACCTCCTCCCTGCAGAATCCCACACACACCTATGCTGCCCCGGGTACCTATACTGTGACACTTACGATCACTGATATCTCAGGCTGTACGCAGACATACTCTCACTCAGTAGTGCTGGCAGCGCCTATCACTCTTACTCCCACACTGTCCAATCCAGCCTGTAATGGTGATGCTACGGGCAATATTTCTCTGGCGACCACGGGTGGCTTCGGCACATCTGCTGGTCTCGGAGGCTATCAATATACATGGAGCAACGGTGGCGGGACTAATACAGTGGCCGGTGTCACGGCGGGTACTTATAATGTGACCGTATCAGATGGTATCTGTAGCGCTACAGCATCTTACAATATCACTCAGCCTACTGCTATCACAGCTACGACCTCACACACCGATGCATCCTGCGGATCTAACAATGGCTCGGTTAGCATCACGATATCCGGTGGCACGACACCATATACCGGTGTGGTCTGGAATGGGGTGGCAGCTACTGGTAGTGGTAGCGGTCCTTATATACGCAATAACGTCCCAGCAGCTATTTATGTAGCAAATTTTCACGATGCCAATGGCTGCTCGGCACTCCTGACATACAGGGAAACAGTCAATAGCCTCCCGTGCGGTTACAGTATCTCTACCTCCAGCACAAATGTGAACTGCTACGGCCAAAGTACAGGATCTGTCACAGTCACTGTGACCGGAGGTACGAGCCCTAGTATCTACTGGACCAATAGTGGCGGGACAAACGTAGGCAGTGGCGCGACTATCTCCAATCTGCCAGCCGGTTCTTATACTTATCATTACAGTGATGCTGGGGGACAGAATTTCACCGGTACGGTGACCATCAATCAGCCGGGTGCTGCTATGGTGGCCAGTATGACTACCAGCAGTACTACCTGCTCATACCTCAATAACGGATCTGCAGTAGCATCAGTCACGGCCAATGGCAACTCGCCATATAGCTATAGCTGGAGTGCTGCGGGGCAACCAAACTCCCCGACCGCTACCGGACTCAGCGCCGGTGCTGTGACTGTGACCATCACAGACAATCTCGGCTGTACCGCTACAGCCAATGGAACGGTGGCAGGTCAATCAGCCATCGTACCAGGTACGGTGACTGTCACCGCTGCGAAATGCTACGGGGATCAGACCGGTAGTGCTGTGGTCAGTCCGTCCGGAGGAACCTCTCCATACACATATCAATGGAACAATAGCCCGACAGCAATAGGTGCGGGCAACTATGGGATCGGGGCCGGTAGCTATACAGTGACTATCACTGACCATAATGGGTGCACTGCTCAGGCCAGTGGTACTGTAGGCCAGCCTGCGGCTGCCTTTACGGTGACTCCGGCACATACGGATGTGGCCTGCTACGGAAATAGTACTGGTACGATCACTCTGACTCAGGCGGGTGGTACACCAGCATACGCTACGCCACTATGGCTCGATGGCCCTACTGGTACTACCCGCAGCAATCTGGCCGCCGGTACCTATTATTTTGCAGACTCCGACTCTCACGGTTGTTTAGTAATAGACTCTATTACCATTACCCAGCCTGCCTCTGCTTTTGCAGTCAGTGCAGCACATACCAATGTCAATTGTTTTGGTGCAGCCACCGGTACCATTACCCTGACACTCTCAGGCGGCACCACACCATACAATGCAGTGACCTGGAGCGGTGGCCTGAGTGGTACCAACCCCATCAACGTGGCAGCTGGTACCTATAATTATACTGTGACAGACGCCAATAACTGCCAGCAAACCGGAAGTGTGACTGTGACACAACCTGCATCGGCCTTTACTGTGACAGCAGCGCATACTAATGTCCTTTGCTACGGTAATAGTACGGGCACTATTACGCTCACAGAGGCAGGTGGTACCACTCCATACAGTGCAGTGACATGGAGTGGTGGCCTGAGTGGTACTAATCCTATCAACGTGCCTGCGGGTACCTATAACTATACTGTGACAGATGCTAATAGTTGTCAGCAAACGGGTAGTGTGACTGTGACCCAACCAGCTGCGGCCTTTACTGTGACAGCTACTCATACGAATGTCAATTGTTTCGGCACATCTACAG
>CAZNDJ010000001.1:68347-77865 GCA_964571705.1 uncultured Chitinophagaceae bacterium | reverse complement strand
AGACCGGTAGTGTGACAGTGACCGAGCCGGCTAATGCCTTCACTGTATCACAGGCGCACACGGATGTGCAGTGCTTTGGGGCAGCCACAGGAAGTATCACGCTGACACAGGCAGGTGGTACACCAGCATATACCACTCCTCAGTGGCTGGATGGCGCTATAGGTACTACTCGCAGCAACCTCCCAGCGGGGATGTACTATTTTGCAGATTCCGACTCTCGCGGTTGCCTGGTCATTGACTCTGTACAGATCCAGCAGCCGTCTAATGGCTTTGTGGTAACAGCTACTCATACTGATGTCAATTGTTTCGGAGCGGCTACAGGTACCATTACCCTTACAGAGACTGGCGGGGTCACGCCATATAGCGCTGTGACATGGAGTGGCGGCCTGAGCGGGACTAATCCGGTCAACGTAGCAGCAGGCACCTACTCATATACTGTCTCAGATGCCGGTAGCTGCCAGCAGACGGGTAGTGTGACGGTGGCACAGCCGGCAGCAGCCTTTGCGGTGACAGCTACGCATACTGATGTGCTATGCCGTGGTGGCGCCTCTGGCACTATCACGCTGACGCTGACAGGCGGCACCACACCATACAATGCAGTGACATGGAGTGGTGGCCTGAGCGGTACCAATCCGGTCAACGTGGCTGCAGGAACATATAACTATACTGTGACCGATGCCAATAACTGCCAGCAGACCGGTAGTGTGACAGTGAGTGAACCAGCATCAGTTTTTGCCGTATCAGAAGCACATGTGAATGTCGCTTGCTTTAACAATAACACGGGGTCTATTACTCTGACTCCATCAGGAGGTACGACTCCGTATGGTACTGCATGGTGGTCTGATGGTGCTACTGGCGATGTACGTAATAACCTACTGGCGGGTACCTATAACTATACTGACAGTGATCACAACGGATGCCTGGTGTCAGGCTCTGTGACGATCACTCAGCCAGCTACGGGTGGTATGACCATTACCATGACCAAAACGGATGCACTCTGTAGCTATACTGCAAACGGATCAGCGACAGCTAGCGTGAGTGGTGGTGTATCTCCATACGGTTTCTCATGGAGCGGTGGCTTTACTCAAAATGATCCGTCTACCTCTACCGATAATAACCTGACACCAAGTACATATACAGTGACGGTAACGGACGCTAATGGATGTACTGCCTCAGGCTCTACTACAGTAGGCGGCCCTGCCGCTATCACAGCACAGCTATCAGTGACCAATGTGAGCTGTTTCGGAGGAAATAATGGATCAGTCTCTGTGACTGCCGGAGGTGGTACTGGTACTATCGGATACACATGGAGTGCCAACGCTGGATTACCGGGCAATGTTTCTACAGCGCCTAACCTCGCGGCTGGAACATATCAGGTCACTCTGACCGATGCCAATGGCTGCCACCTGGATACATTTGCTACGGTAAGTCAGCCTGCCTCAGCCGTTACTTTTACCACATTTGTCAAGAATGTATCCTGCAATGGTGGTAATGATGGCGAAATACGCTATACGGTGAATGGTGGTACTGGGCCATATACCTATATATGGTCGGGTAGTGCATCAGGATCTGGCAATGATGCTACAGGTCTCTCTGCAGCCAGCTATGACGTGACCATCACAGATGCAAATGGATGTTCGGTGACTAATACGCAGACGGTGACCGAACCTACAGCCCTCGCTATCACTGCACAGTCGCAGACCAATGTGACCTGCAATGGAAATAGTGATGGTACTGCTACACTGACGGTCACTGGTGGTACACCGGGTGGCGGATATACATACTCGTGGACACCATCTGTGAGTACTAATAATACAGCTACCGGACTGAGCGCTGCTACCTACACAGTAGTGGTCAGTGATAGTAACTCTTGTACTATACAAACTACCTTTAATATCACAGCCCCTCAGCCGATCACCGCTCAGCTGACTCCGGTCAATGTACTATGTAATGGTGGTAACAGCGGTTCGATCACAGTGACCGCATCAGGAGGTACGCCAGCTGCGGCCGGATATACCTATACCTGGAGTCCAAATGTAAGCAGTACTAATACCGCTACAGGCCTATCTGCGAATACATATAGTGTGACAGTGGCTGACTCTCTCGGATGTAGCGTCACCAGATCTGCTACGATCACGGAGCCAGCTGCACTGACCCTCACGGCACCGTCAGTCATCAGTGTCTCCTGTAGCCGTGATAGCAATGGCCAGATCACTTTTGCAGCGGCAGGTGGCACGCCGGGCTATCAGTACGCTATCTCGCCCGATGGTGTGACTTTCTCTGCTCCAAATGGTACAGGCATTTTCACCGATCTCAAAATAGGTACCTATACAGGTCAGGTGACGGATGCCAATGGATGTACCAGCACTGCTACTGCTACCATTACAGCTCCAGATTCTGTGACAGTGTCGATAGCTATAGATACGGTGAAATGCTATGGGGAAAGTAATGGTGCCCTCACTGTGACCTCTACAGGAGGTACGCCGGGATATACATATGACTTTAGCGGTGGCATATCTAATACTACCGGCCTTGATCAGAATCTTGTAGCAGGCACGTATGGTGTGACAGTGACAGATAGCCGTGGCTGTGCACAAACCTACCAGGTGGAAGTGCCTCAGCCCGATTCTCTGCAGATCACTATTTCACCTGAGTACCCTACTATAGACTTGGGTGAGACTACAGTGCTGCAGGCCAGCTCTAACTCACCATACGAGGTTATGTACAACTGGAGCCCTGCTGATGGCCTCAGTAATACTACCGGAAGCAACGTGTCCGTGACCACTAACAATACTATGACGTACACGGTCACAGCATACATAGACCCACATGGTGAGCATTGCACTGTGGTGAAGCAAGTGCAGGTGACAGTTGTACCGGCGTATAATGTCTTCGTGCCAAATGCCTTTACACCAAACAGTGATGGTATCAATGATTACTTTGAGATGTACGGCAATAAGAAGACATTTAAATTTGTAGAGGTTTCGATTTTTGACAGGTGGGGTGAGAGGGTCTTTTTCTCCAATGATGTCAACTTCCAATGGGATGGCACCTACAAGGGTGCAAAGTTGGAGCCTGGCACATTTGTGTACAATATCTCTATCGTATTTATAGATGACCATGCACAGCCTAACTATAAAGGGTCGCTACTCCTTCTCCGATAATGTTAAGTTACTATAGCAAAAAGGCCCACTCTGAAAGGTGGGCTTTTTTATGCCCAATAGAAAGGGGCGCTCGCAAAGAGACGCCCCAAGTCAAAATCCAATAATTGGGTTTTAAAGTATTAGTTGTTTGACCTTATCGGAGATGATGTATCATCCCAGAGGAATCTATCTTCGACTACTTTATACGCCGGTAAATGCATGTGTGCCTTGCCTGACTCGATGCTATAGGAATGCGTACTACCTGCCAAGACGAAAAGCAGAAGGAGAAGCAGTTTCATGCTTCAAATGTAAACTGTAGCTCAGGAGGCTTTACGCCCAAAATCTGTAAAACCTTACTGTTTAGATCAATGCATTTCCAGCATCCTTTTGAGAAGGAGGCCGTACACAGCAAAACTTCCCTTTTGAAAGCGCTCATAGGTACTGAGATGCTGTGCCCTCAAGGGACGTCCATTGCGGGTAAATATGGCTTTGATCAGCGTAAAGTATTTGGGATACTCACTATTAGTCGTGGTATATCCATTATTCCGCAAAAACTTGATATGCTTGTGACTCGTATCCAGAGCTATATCTTGCTGCCCGGTCAGGTAAAAGTAGGCCGTCTGAAGATAACGTAGCTCGAGTTCGTATTGAAAGTAGGTAGCCTTAAAGTTTCGTTCAAATCCTAGTTGCAAATAGGTAAAGGCAGTTTCGTAGTCGCGATCCAGCAGGCAATATTTCACATAGGTCACTGCATCCCTGACCAGCATGAGTTCTGCGACTCTTTCACCATAGTCCTTAAATAGTTTGGCAAAAACCTGCCTGGCTGTCTCCATATTGCCAGTGATCATTGCTAGCTGCAGGTATTTTGTCTGATGGTAGAAGAAGTCAGGTATGAGAGCGGGGTCTGCAGACGTCATGAGCGTGTGGTACCGATCGTATGCCTGATCAAAGCGGCTGGTAAAGTACATGAACTCATTTATCTTTAAGTCTATCCTGAGTATGTCTCGAGCATTTTTTTCATTGGAAAAAGGTTGCAAAAAATCTTTCGCTTTTTGTGCGAAATGAAGTCCTTCTTCATGTTCATAAGCTGCTTGATAAAAGTAAATCCAAAGTTTAAAATACTCTAATACGGCAGTGATGTTATACTTCCCTTCGGGCCTGCCTAGTGCCTCTAAGTCTTTCCTTATCTCATCTTTGCGATCGGCAAACTCCAGTGCAGCAAATAATCGCTCCATTTTATTGCTCATGAGCCGGCATTCTATAAAGAACGCTGCACTTTTTTTATCCTGCCCAGTATGAAGGCTTAGGTACCTATTAGCCAGATCTCTGATAGTCTTCTCATCGCGATATACCAAGGGCATATTACCCTGTATCATGTCCAGGCACTGTTTTACAAAAGAGATGTTACCGATCTTATCCGCAGTTTCAGCTTTGATCTTAAGATATCGGGGCAATGCTGCATAGAAAAGGCGGTTCATAGAAACTCTGCAGCTGAGATAATCCAGTAGTGCTATTTCATCATCTCCAAAAATTTCCTGATAGCAGCGGGCCAATAACTCGGATGTGATCTTATCCAGATGTGCCGGGGTGATCCCCGTGGCGTGAAGTATTGCCTGTTTATCTATATCCGGATTGCCGATCTGCGCATTCATCATCCTCCATACTTCTCCCATTCTGCCACGTGGTGATATAGCGTTCAGTTTTGGACGCTCAGGGTCTTTTACATTTTTAAGAAATATGAACAGAAGATTCATGCATTGGGAGCCTGCTCGGCTTTGGAGCAGGCAGGCAAAAGCTATTTAGTAAAATTTAAGCAGATTTTCTTCGCTTAGTGAATAGGAAACAACTGATTGTCAGATCGCTTTATTTTCATAGGCCCATTTGATCAGACCCACTATGGTGGTCGTATTAGTTTTACGGTAAATGTTTTTGCGATGCGTTTCTACCGTACGCTCGCTTATATTGAGTTTTCGGCCTATATCGGCGTTAGAATGTTCCTTTGCTATCAGCCCGATGATCTCCCGCTCTCTGTCTGTCAGGTTTACCTTTGCTTCCTCTTCCTTACGTCGTGATTGATCATTCATGGTGCGTATTATAGTAGCTGCTATTTCATCTGAGAAATACTGACCACCCTTATGTACCTTGTCCAGAGCCTCTATCAGCTCTTTGTTACTAGCATTTTTATAGATATATCCGGATGCACCTGCCTCTATCATACCATTGATGTGAGATGTATCACCATGCATAGAGAGCGCAATCACTCTGGTGTGTGGATACATGCGGGTGATGGTACGGGTCAGTGATATACCATCCATATCCGGCATGCTTATATCTGTGAGTACCACATCTGCTGCTTGTTTTTTGAGAATATCCAGGGCCTGGACACCGTTTTTGGCGATACCGATCACAGAGATACTCTGATGGCTGCTAAGGATGGACATAAGTCCATCTATCATGATCTGGTGGTCGTCAGCTATTACTAGTTTCATAATTTAGGGGGATTTCTACAGTCACGGTAGTACCTCTGCCTATAGCAGAGTCAAAGTGGACGCTGCCATGGAGGTATTCTACTCGTGAGCTGATATTTTTTATTCCGATGCCGTTTTCTTCATTCAATACTTTGTTTGTATCAAATCCTTTTCC
Source organism: uncultured Chitinophagaceae bacterium (assembly GCA_964571705.1). GTDB lineage: Bacteria > Bacteroidota > Bacteroidia > Chitinophagales > LD1 > UBA1941. The sequence goes on along the minus strand of CAZNDJ010000001.1, from coordinate 72,079 downwards.
ATTGTCTTCTACCATCAGTATCAGCTCATTCTCATGATGCAGCAGCTGTATGATCACATGACTGGCAGCAGAGTGGCGGATAGTGTTATTGATTATCTCTTGAAAAATGCGGTAAAGCACCGCCTCGATGGTGTGGTCCAGGCGTACATCCATCCCTACTATATCCAGATCTATCTTGAGCATGGGGATATTCATTTTATTGACAAAATCACGGACTGCAGAGGCCAGGCCTGATTTTATGAGCACATTGGGCATCATACTGTGGGATATGCTACGTACTTCGCGTACAGAGTCATCCAGCAGCGATATTGCGCTATTCAATACATCTTGTTCTTGGATGCCGGCATGAGGTATATACGACTGCAAGGCTGATAAATTCAGCTTTGTAGCCGAAAGCAATTGACCTACTCCATCATGCAGATCCCGGCCTATCCTTTGCCGCTCCTGCTCTTCAGCATCGAGTACAGCTCGCGCACGCCACTGCTGCTGGCGCAGTATTTCATCTTGCAGGATAGCTTTTTGGCGCAGTTTATATCGATTGTATCCCAGCCATGCTATTACTGACGCCAGCAAGAATACTATGCTGAGGACCACCAGAATGATATTGCGCCTATTGAGCTCAAGGCTTTGGATGCGTAGCATTTGCTCCTTTTTCTCGGTATCATACTTAGTCTGCATCTCGGCAATCTGCTTAGAGCTTTCCGCGTTAAAAACAGAATCCTTGACCACTATCGATTCTTCTATATATAGCGTCGCTTTGGCCATATTCCCCTTGTGCTTGTACACCTGATAGAGCGACATGCAGGCCAGATACAATACAGGTTTTTGATCCAGCGCTTTAGCAGTTTCATATGCTGTGATGAGATATGGTTCTGCTTTATCATATTGGCCGTTTATCTCATAGATATTGCCTATGTTTTGAGAATACATACCGATAGCAGCTGTATTGTGTATTTCCTTTGCCAGAGATAGAGCTTCTACGAAATAGTTGAGCGCTTTGGTAGTATCTCCTGTATGTTCATATATAGAGCCTATATTGCAGAGGGCTGAGGCGCGGGAGAACTGATCCCCGATCTGGCCGGATATAGACACCACGCTATCTAGTAGGAGGCGTGCACTGTCATAGTTCATGAGTCCCATATATGCTCCGGATAGAGTGTTGTAGCTCGTGACCAGTCCATGGGGATTATGCAGGCGATAATTCTGAGCGATTGCCTTTTGCGCGTAATCGATCGCTTTGTGGTAATTTTTTTGATTGCTGTGTATTACCGCGATGTTATTATATGTCAGCGCTATATTGAGCTGATTGTTATTCTTTTCTTGTATCCGGAGGCATTCGAGTTGATATTGCAGGGCCTTATCCAGGTCACCTTTCTTCTGATATAGTGACCCGAGATTTCCCAGATTGGCGCCTATGCCTTTCTCATCGTTCAGCTTCCTGCGCAGTGCCAGAGAGTGTAGGTAGTACTGCTCGCATCTGGCAAAATCGCCCAGTCTATATTTCACCACTCCGGCATCTGAATAAGCGGTAGCGATATATTTATCGTTCCCTGACCTTTCTGCAAAGATAATCTCCAGACTGGCTACAGAATCTGCTACAGCAGGCTGACGCACCTGTATATCCCAGACTGCATCCGATAGTAGATGCGCACGCTCTGTGTCAGATTTGGCCACTTGCATCGAGCTGTGTAGCGCAGCCATCCTCTCGGAGGCTTGTGCTGTAGCTATGATAGGGGCCAGCCACAATATCGTGAATACGAGATGTCTGCAAAAATGCATGGGCATAACAATAAATGATATACAAGATAAGCGGCGCTTTGCCTAAAAACAAATAATGTAATCAAGGTCAGGTCATGAGCCACGTCAGGGTCAAAAAAATAGCCCTTCTCGATCGAGAAGGGCTATAAAGAAAGAGTTTAGCCGCTTACTTTGGCATGACAAAAGACACACTTTCTGGGTTCGCATTATCATCCAGCACTTTTGCATTATATGAAATAGGGAATGCCGGCGCTGATGCTCCACCTGCGCCCTGTATACCTATTGTTGCGCTTTGGCCACACGCGGCAGCGTTATTGGCATAATAGCGGATATTGACCAGATTGGATGTTTCATGTACCTGCACCTGGAAAGTAACTCCGTAGCTACCACCCAGCGTCTGCGCTTCATAGTCTGCGATGAAAACGCGGTTAGGGGCTATTCCCTGAGTAGAGTATCTTACACCATTACCCGTCGTAAGCAGGTCATCCCAGTACGCACAGATGGTCGGTCTTACAAAGTTACCTGCCGGCAATGGATTATTAGTGTAATCACTGACGCCACCTGCACCGAATTGAAGGAAGCCATTGCTGCATAGATCGATCGTAGTATAGCTGGTACCCTTGACAGTCACTGTAAATCCGAGTGGAGCATTTACAGTATTATCATCCGTGTTAGACGCAATAGCTGTAACCCATCCTGATATGTCATCCCGGCTGAAAGCGATGTCTGCAGAACCCATAAAATCTACAGGGCCGGTAGCACCCGTAGCGCCTGTCGGTCCTGTGGCACCAGTAGCTCCAGTGCTACCTGTAGCGCCTGTGGCACCAGTAATACCTGTAGCTCCGGTAGCACCCGTAGGTCCGGTACCTCCTACTGCGCCTGTAGGACCCACTGCGCCCACCGCACCGGTAGCACCATTGGCTCCGGTCGGTCCCTGAGCTCCAATAGGACCAGTCGGACCATCTGCACCAGTCACACCTTGCGGACCAGTAGGTCCGGCTATGCCATCAGCGCCTGTAGCACCTGTACTGCCGTTTGCACCATCATTTCCTGATGGTCCTTGCGGACCAGCGGGACCGGCAGCCCCATCAGCGCCTGTCGCACCTGTAGGTCCAGTGTTCCCATCTGCTCCGTTCACTCCATCATTACCTGTCGGTCCTTGTGGACCAGTTGCACCAGCTACTCCATCAGCTCCGGTAGGACCTGCGCTGCCATCAGCACCGGTTGGTCCTGTAGCACCTGTATTCCCATCTGCACCGTTGAGACCATCAGTACCTGTGGCTCCTTGAGGGCCAGTAGGGCCTGCAGCACCATCTGCGCCTGTAGGTCCAGCTGGACCATCTGCACCAGTTGGTCCTGTAGCACCTGTATTCCCATCTGCACCGTTCAGACCATCATTGCCCGTAGCACCTTGCAGACCAGTAGGACCCGCTATGCCATCAGCACCAGTAGGGCCAGTTACACCGTCAGCACCTGTCGGGCCCGTAGGACCTCCTGCCGGCCCTGTGGGACCCATATCACCTGTAGGGCCAGCTACACCATCTGCACCTGTAGGGCCGGTAGCACCTGTAGCTCCTGTATTACCATCGAGGCCATTTAGACCATCATTACCTGTAGCGCCTTGCGGGCCTGTAGGCCCTGCTATACCGTCTGCACCTGTAGGCCCTGCGGCGCCTGTAGCCCCATCAGCGCCTGTAGTACCTGTAGCGCCTGTTTCTCCAGTGGGTCCGGTAGGTCCGCCACCTGGTCCAGTAGGTCCATCGTTGCCTTGGGGACCTGTAGGACCCGCGGCACCATCAGCTCCGGTAGCGCCTGTTGCACCTGTATTTCCATCTGCTCCATTCAGGCCGTCATTGCCAGTAGGTCCTTGCGGGCCTGTAGGTCCAGCAGCCCCATCAGCTCCGGTAGCGCCTGTGGCACCTGTTGCACCTGTATTTCCATCTGCTCCATTCAGGCCGTCATTGCCAGTAGGTC
>CAZNDJ010000001.1:68178-68247 GCA_964571705.1 uncultured Chitinophagaceae bacterium | reverse complement strand
CTTGCGGGCCTGTAGGTCCAGCAGCCCCATCAGCTCCGGTAGCGCCTGTGGCACCCGTAGCACCTGTAT
>CAZNDJ010000001.1:0-68078 GCA_964571705.1 uncultured Chitinophagaceae bacterium | reverse complement strand
GTAGCACCAGTATTTCCATCTGCTCCATTCAGGCCGTCATTACCAGTAGCGCCTTGCGGGCCAGTAGGACCAGCTGCTCCGTCCGCACCTGTAGGTCCAGCCGGGCCAGTGGCGCCAGTATTTCCATCCGCTCCATTATTACCTGTTACCCCTTGCGGCCCTGTAGGACCTGCAGCACCCGCTGCTCCAGCGGCACCTGTTGGCCCCGTTACGCCATTTGTACCGTTAGTGCCGTTTGCACCAGCCGCACCTGTAGCTCCTGTCGCACCATTTGCTCCGGCTGCACCCGTTGGGCCAGTCACACCATTAGTTCCGTTTGTACCAGCCGCACCTGTAGCTCCTGTCGCACCATTTGCTCCAGCGGCACCGGTTGGCCCCGTTACGCCATTTGTACCGTTAGTTCCGTTTGTACCAGCTGCCCCTGTAGCTCCTGTTGCACCATTTGCTCCAGCTGCACCTGTAGGGCCCGTGGCACCATTTGTACCGTTAGTTCCAGCCGCACCTGTAGCTCCTGTCGCACCATTTGCTCCGGCTGCACCTGTTGGCCCCATTGCGCCATTGGTACCGTTAGTTCCGTTTGTACCAGCCGCACCCGTAGCTCCTGTCGCACCATTTGCTCCAGCGGCACCCGTTGGGCCAGTCACACCATTTGTACCGTTAGTACCGGCAGCACCTGTTGGGCCCGTGGCACCATTTGCACCGTTAGTTCCGTTAGCACCGGCTGCACCTGCAGCTCCTGTAGGCCCTGTAGATCCATTAGTCCCATTTGTACCTGCCGCCCCTGTCGCTCCAGCTACACCTTGCGGCCCGGTCGGTCCGATACCTCCGGCTGGCCCTGTGGCTCCGGTAGGGCCGGGCGCACCATTAGCCGCATAGAGTGCATATGGCACACTCAGTAGCTGGCTGGTACCACTGATGGTGTAAGAGCCACCACCCGCAGGATCTATCTCCACTTGCAGGAATTTTTCCCCGCCACCCCACGTGATACTCGTGAATGCACCGCTCGTCACTGTCCCAGAACCTATAGCATAGGTGAAGAGGCCAAATTGATTGGTCACAAGGCCGTTTTTGACCTCCTGGTACTCTATGGTACCTGTAGGTGATGCATCATGGATCGTAAATCGTGCACTGATAGCTTGATTGGCCAGTACGGCGCCTGACGCATTACGCGCCACGGCCTGATAGTTGATCCGCTGGGGGACCTGTGCAAATGCCGCAGCAGATAGCATGCAGGTGAGCAGAAGTGTGAAAAGTTGAGTTTTTCTCATAGCGATGGGATATGGTTTGGGATATGGTTTACTTTATTAATGGACGATCAGAAATTGTTTGCTCAAGATTTTGGAAGGTGCAGATCCGTTACTGAAATTGGCAGAGAGGATATACTCACCGGCAGCAAAAGCCGCACAGTCAAAAGAATGAACGACTTTACCCGATGAATATGCCTCAGTCATGCTGTAATCTAGTTTTTGACCAAGCATATTATAGAGTTCGACAGTCACTTTGCCCTGCTCAGGAAATTCGTATCCATACCACAGTCTATCTGTGGCCGGTACCGGATAGACGCTGAAAGCGCCCGCTGCCTCTTTCTCGATATCGAGTAATCCATTTACAATATCGTTAGGCTGCTGAAAACCTTGAGTGATAAAATTGCCACCACCGGAGAGGGTAGGTGTCACTGTTTCCCCTATGGTATATGAGATGCTGCCGGCAGAGGAGGAGATGAAATTGCCACCACTCGCTACCACCTGGGGTGATACACTCTGAGCTATCATTGCTGTACCAGATGTCAGCAATGCAAAAAACAGATAGATCTTTTTCAATGGGCTTGGGTTTTGATCTTTGCTAAAGCTACATTAAGTTTAATACATGCGAAATCCACTGTATCAACTCATTGTACGTTTTACGGTCAATAATGATACACATTAAATGTTGTATGACTTAATTTGCTGATTATCAATAAAGAAAGGGGCGATAAATGTGAGAAATGTGTGTAAAAGTAATATGAGCCCCTGATGGGTTTTGACTTTTGCAAATGATGTAATCTTGATCGAAGCAAACGAAACGGCACCAAATACAGAACCCTGACATTTCTGTCAGGAGTATGTATCGGACCTCTGCCCGTGGTTGACTTATTGCAATCAGAATGAAGGGCGCAGTCCGTCTATCAGGTCATCTGTCTGGCCTATGTAGAGCTGTGAGCTAGTAGTAGACTCTAGTATATAGGTATGGAGCGGCATCAAATAAAAAAACCCTCACATTTCTGTGAAGGTTTTGTGTCGGGGTACCAAGATTCGAACTTGGGACCCCCTGCTCCCAAAGCAAATTCGGCCCTCCTATTGGTGCGCTCTTGATGACATTCTGTCCTAATAATCAATGATTTAAGGTTTGCTTGAATCCATGTGAATACACATGGAACGGACTATTGTTTGTGCAGGGTTTGTGCAAACACAAACACGGATTAGTAATGAAAACCAATGTATTGCTCGCTCTCGACAATCGCCGCCCTCGTCAGGATGGAACCTATGCCATCTTATTGAGGATTACTCATCATCGTACTTCTTCCCAAATTACTACCGGCATTTTTATTCCGTTAAAGGATTGGGATGATAAAGAACGGAAGATAAGGCCCACTTATAGAGGCACAGAATCCGTTACCCGCTTAAATAACCAACTTCAAAAGCGCAAAACAGAAGCGATTGATGTTATCACAAAACTAGAAGAAATTGGTACACTCGACTCTTACTCCGTTACACAGTTAAAAGCATTTTTAGAAAGAAAGGCTGATACCAGCTCATTCTTTCAATATGCTGAGACTGTAATCCAGGAATTGGAAAAGGCTAATCGAATAGGGACAGCTCGTATATACCAAGGTACTATCAATGTCCTAAAGTCGTATGTAAAGAACAAACCTATAGCCTTTAAAGATGTCAATTATGCTTGGTTGCTTCGCTTCGAAGCTGAACACTACAGCAAGGGGAACTCCGCAAATGGTCTCTCGGTATATTTGCGAACAGTAAGAGCGCTCTTTAATCGAGCTATCAAGGAAAATCTAATTAGTCAGGAAGTATATCCCTTTAAACAGTATCAAATTCCTTCTGCTAAGACTCGTAAGCGCGCTATTTCACCTGAAGCCATCAAGCGAATAGTTGACCAACAACTTGAGCCAGACCATCCACTTTTTCATACCCGTAATTACTTTCTGCTAAGTTTTTACATGCGAGGTATGCCATTTGCTGACTTAGTCCAGCTAAAAGTTGATAATATCATTGATGGCCGCATACACTACCAACGTCAAAAAACGGATAAGCCATACAACGTCAAGATCACGGCAGAGATACAATTACTACTAAGTGTATATCTGGCAAATAAGAAAAAGGGAGACTTTATTTTTCCTGTTATTGATCGCAGTGATCCTGAAGGTCAATACAAGGATGTAGTTTGGGCACGTAAACGGTATAACAAGAAGCTGCGTAATCTTGCAGAACTCTGCGGGATACAGGAACATCTCACCAGTTATGTTAGCCGACATAGTTTCGCAACTATTGCTAAGAACAAGAATATTCCAATCTCAGCTATATCCGAAATGCTTGGCCATAATGACATCAAAACCACGGAGATTTATCTTGCATCACTTCCTAGTGATGTTATAGATGAATACCACGAGAAAGTACTAAAATAGTCAGCACCTTTCGAAAGATTGGTGCTTTTATATTTCGACTCGTACTTCACTAGCGGGTATCTCCACTTGGTTTTCTGCTCTAATAAGCTCATAAAGAGGTATAGATCCAGTCAGTAATTCAAAGCTAACGGTAATAGAGTATGGTATATCCTCAGACAAGTCATTTTCCCATCCTTTATGACCAACAACGGCTATATCAAGTAACTCTGGCAACTGATAAGATTTCAAAATGCACCAAGACTTTTGTAGAGAATTATCTTGCCTTTTAATATTGGGTATCCTACTTCTATTCGCTTGTTCACGAATGACCCATTTGATAGTACCATTTTGATCGTTATTATTATCAGGCTCATCCATGTTTTGGAGTAATCTATGCTTAAATTGATCATGGGTTTCATCTAACTTGCTTGAATGCCAATCTAGCCAAGACGATAGGTAAGATTTAGTTTTCTTTCTGGTACGTCTGGTCTTGGCCATAAATGCAAGCGTTACTTCAATCAATACATCATAATCCTCGCCAGGAGTTCTAACTTGTCTAGGAATTTTAATAGAATAAATGTGGGCTTGCTTGGCCGAAATATTCTCAGAAGCTATAAACGTGATTCTACCTTGTGAATTTTCTGTAGCACGTTGCAGGTTCGGAATTCCATAGCCATAGTGCCGAATATCGTCTAAAGTTGGGTTTGAAAAACAGTGTTCAGGTAATCGCGCAGATTGCACGATTAACGCTCTCAACATGTTTACTGACTCAGTAGGATATAGTCTTTGAAGTGACGCGGCAATGTAGCTTACCTTAGGAGCGGCAAATGACGTTCCAACCTGATCCGAACCCACACCTGCTCCACCATTATAGGTTGATTTAACTAGCTCTGGAGCAATACTTGCCTCGTTAGCTACATTCATGCCTGCAATTTCTTTAACGAAATCACCGCCATACTCCACAACATCCGGCTTAATCATTCCCCAGATTCCTAGACCAGTTCTTGAGAATGCCGAAGGATAATCTTTCTTTCCAAAAGATTTTCGAAAACCATCATCGAATTCATTGTGACACACGGAACCAACACTCAAGGCGAAACAACTCTGTGCAGGATTAGCTATCCTACTCGAAGGTTCTAAAAGAAATGCTGGATAATTTCTTCCAGCTGAAATATGATCCGTAATTCCTGGTCGAAGATGGCTATCTGTCAACCGAAGATTTCCAGCAGAAAGTACGAACAAAATGTTGCGTTCATACATAAGTTTATCTATCGCTGCTGCCCACTGTGACATATGAGTAGTTTTACACGAAGTAGCAACGTTGATGGACATGTTAAAAATCTTAGTAGGATCAAATCTTTCAACAATATCTCCCATGAGGGTAGGTGGGAATAGGGATTCAGGTAATACGGCTCGTCCTGCAATAGCCGCCATTACCTTCGCATTCTGGATGAAACAAGGAAGTTGATAATCACCGGTTCGAGGAATTTCTCGCGGATATAATATAGCACCTGCTACTCGCGTACCGTGACCGCCTTGTGCAACGGCGTCCGCAGTACTGGCGTCGGTTGGTACAAAAGATACTGATGCTGCTGAGTCAATGGCTGGTGTTAAGAGGCGATGATCTTCCTGAATACCGCTATCGATAACACAAACTGCGGCATAACCATCTGTAGGGGGTAAAAGGTTGGGAGCGATATTTTGGATTTGGTGAGTATCTGAATCTACAACTTCCAAAGGATCGTATTCCGAAACTTCAAATAGATATTGATAGTTGAATACAATGTCTTTCAGTCCAAGACCAGATATTTTTATTCTACCTGAAAAGCTATCTTCGTACTCATAATAGGAACTTATTAATTCACCGCCGTAAGATCTAATGAAAGCATCAAACTCATCTTGACGTGCCAGGCATAATTCCGAACGTTCTCTTTCTTGTTTCGCTTTTTTAGCTTCCCAGTTACGATGTCTTTTATTGAAATTCTGGTTGCTCTCGCTTTTTTTCTTCACTGGTTGCTCCGACGTTTTCAAGTAGCATGCAACTCCGACGTCGACGATAAGAATATCGTCATCGTGTATTTGGTCCCATTTGGATCTTAATTCATCTGAGACTATTTGGTCAAGCTTCCATTGGTTACCTTCAATTATACTCCATAATTTGGATGCCTGATTCTTAGACTTGCCTTTCTCCTTCAGAAACTGATTTATTTTGTCTTTTAGAGAAATAAAATCTATCGATGACGCTCCAATTATGAATCCATCCTCTTCCTCTGCAATAATTTCAACGCCAAATCCTTTCAATGATTCGACATCAAGATCCTTAGCATCTATTTGAAGAAACACAGGGGCAATATCAGGATTAGGTAAGTCAGGGAGTTTTTGTTCTTTTCGCTCTTTGATATTAGATCGCCAGTATTCGGATAGGTGATCAAGATTATCTAATAGAGTTTGTCCATGTTGCTGACGATTAGCAAGATTTGTCTTTGTCTGTTCGGTCTGTTCATTATCGCCGCCACCTTTTGGTGGCTTATGCAATCCCTCTAGTTTCTTTGGGAAAGGCAGGTGCGGGAAATCGGGCATAGGTAATTCGTAGGTAGGTTATTTATTATACTTAGTGTTCTCCTCTAGCGCTTTATTTAAATGATCTTTATCAACTAATTTACCACCCTGTATTACTGCACTTTTGGCAGCATCATTCGCAATCTTGACAATTAAAGCAGCAGAAAACCCTTGCATTTTATCTGCTATGCCACTCCAATTCACATTTTTTGATACGTTAATTGCAGATAACGTATTTTGAAGTATTCTTAATATTTCTTGTTTACCGGGCTTAGGAACTTCGATAATGTCGTCAAAGCGCCTAAAAAGGGCACGATCAATAGTATCTTCCAAATTTGTGGTCGCAATGAGTAAGCCTGGCGCGTCATAATCTTCCAAAAGATTCAAAAGTACATTGACTACACGATGCATTTCACCTACATCTTGTCCGGAAGCTCTAGTTTTAGCGATAAAATCAAATTCATCAAGTAGAAGTACACAAGGGAAATTGCGTATTGATTCAAACAAGGACTTTAGGTTTGTCGCTGATTCTCCAAGATAAGACGATATTATAGCCTCGAAACGGACCTTTAGAAAGGGAAGTCCAATATTCCATGCTATCCTTTCAGCTCCCATACTTTTACCGCAACCTGGCGCACCATGAAAGAGTATCTTCTTTCTTGGTTTTAACCCGAAGTGGGCTAAACGCTCTCTAGCCACATATTCCTTCTCTATGCGTTGGAAATGTGCCTCTAACTCATTTGATAGAATCATTTCATGCCGAAGATCATCACGTTCGATAACGATTGCTAGGGGAATATTATATCGCTTATCCGTAGGAATGATTGTTCCTTCAGGTAATAAAGTCCGAAGCTCTTTTTTAAAACTATTATGAGAAGAAATATTCTTGTCCAAAATGATTTGTAGGCGAGACGCAAGTTTCCCATGTCCTTTATGACGCTCATCCTCGATAATCTTACTCGCGACCTTAATAAGGGCGTCGTCAGAATCACCTTCGATGGATTTAAAAAGCCTAACTAATAGTTCTTGATTCATGCTCATAGTGTTCGCGACTGTGCGCAACACACAGCCGAAAGTAGGGAATAATTTGAGACTAAGGAATTATAGCATAAATATAGTCAATATCAGTGTATTGAACCCTATGAAAATGTCCTCTTTGTATTAAAGTTATCCTCAAAAATCTAAGGTATATGTATGTGTTTGAATGGTTTGATTATCGAACAGAAATTCGAAATGAAGTTTCGCCATGTTACCGGGACAATTCTTTGCAAACCGATTTAGCTGAATCATAAATCTGCGAGATTTGTTAGGATAAAAGACTAAGTACCCGCCTTCAGTTACGTTTAGGTCAACTGTGTTAATCTGTTTGGTAAAATCTAAGTCGACAGATATAGTTCCAATTGACTTTATTATTTCATCGCTATTCAGCCCTTTAATTTCTGTCCAGACGTTTTCAATTACGATATTGATTTGATGCAAATGGTCGATATTCGCGGTATTATTCGCAAAAAGAAAATCGAACACTAATTCACTGGATTTTAACTCGCCTTTCTTTAACCCTTCCTGAACCAGGTAATACGGATCATCAGTTTTAGACCAGTTAGTATTTACGGAGTCAATTGATGTATGACTTAGTACCAAGTTACCTATCTCTCCAATATAAAATTCAGGGTAGTAGAATTTAGCTATATCCGGATGTTGAATAAAAAGAGACATCAACATGCTATGGCCATAATGATAGATTTTCAAAAAGGGAGGAGCTTGGATTTCATTCTGATCTATTTTTATCCTTTTAGCTTGCTCAAAAAAATTAAGTTTAAACTCATGCTCTTTTCTTAATTCATCGAACCATTCCATATCACTTTTCTGGAAGTCTTCGGGTGTTACAATTATCCAATAGCCCATCTGCGGAAAGCATTTAATGGCTTTTTTCAGAGACTCTTTAATATCTAAACGATGTTTCGCTGATAAAGGGGAAGGATAAAACTTGTACTGTACACCTGAATAACCATAGTTAGTAGAATAGCGTAGAGGGTGCTTTAGTATGCAATCAACTCCCTTATAGTCTCCTGAAGCGTCAGAATATGTTTCTGCGATATAATTGCGCTCCTTACTATCTGCTATCAACAATTGGTTTATTATACGTGCAAATTCGTATCCACCTTCACTCCCTTTAGCAATACGTTGATACAAACTCGAAACATTTGGTAAGCTCATAAGGCAATTTTATATCAGTCAAAATGGTGCCAATCAATATAACTGAAATACATGCTCAAAAAGGTTAAATGATGAGTAAATAAGCGATTTCACTGAAAAAACATGAGGAACTGAAAATAACGATGCTAGGCATTGTTTTTTCTACTAAAAACTGTACTTTTTCAACGTCATTGTTGAATTTTTAATAAGAATCTATTTTATCTATGAAGGAATCGAAACCTAATTCGAAGCCCGGACCAATCGTATTTGATCAGGCAAAAGCCAGACAAACGATCTATTCTATTCTTATGGGCTTAACTTTAAAAAGCTTTTTAGAGCATGTCGCAGTCTTATACAAAAAAGATGTGTTCTTCTACAACCTCCCAACAGCAATTTATTGTGTTATTCTCTTGTGTTTCCTAATTAACTGCTTTCGCTACTTATTTGCTCTTGCGCAGTTTGCCAACATGACGAATGATGACTATCTACCACAAGATGGCGACTGGAAATTTGGAAAGATGCGCTCCAATCTTTGCAAAGTCTTTGTATTAAACAGTGGTGTAATTTCGCTATTAGGTTTCGGGTTATCTGTGTTCTATATTTTCCCTGATAGCGACGTACATGAATTGGATTCACCTACACTTCATGATCTTATAATGGTCTTTATTGATACCTTTTTATGTTTAAATGTTTTATGCCTTGTTACTCTATTTGTTTATAGAAAAACGAAACGCGAAGATGTACCGGGAATTAGCGCGGTAGACTTGAGAGTATGGGATATAACTTGTGTATTGGAAATTGTAATTCTTGGGATTCTATGGATTATCAATTCTGAACACAACGTAAAATTCCATTTGCCTGGTTGGAACCTTGCTTTAGCGTCACTTTTAACTATTATAGCATTCTTTGAGACGATCGGTGGCTTTAGATATCTATCAAAGATCGTTGAAAAGATCGATAAGTGTATCGTGGATTTGGAGAATGGTTTCTTAGACTTGATTAAAGCCCCTTTCCGTTTTATCTCTAAAAAAACAGAACCTAAAGATGCTTGAGTTTAAAAACGTATCTAAATCTTACGATAATCACATTATATGCTCAGACATAAATTTCCGAGTAAATCTTAATGAGTTCTTCTTCATTCTAGGACCAAGTGGGAGTGGAAAATCTACCTTACTAAAGCTCATGGCTGGAATAATTCATCCAGATGATGGGCAGATTTTATTTAATGGCAATATCATTAATAACATAGGCGCTAATAAGAGGCCATTTAATATGGTCTTTCAGCATTATTCATTATTCCCGCATTTAAATGTCTTTGACAATATAGCATTCGGTTTACGAATGAAATCGGCGGGCAAACTCGAGATAAAGTCAAAGGTCAATGCAGCACTTGAAGCATTTCAAATCACAGCTCTTGCGATGCGCAAGATCGATGAACTTAGCGGAGGACAACAACAAAGGGTGGCGATTGCCAGAGCGATAATTAATGAACCTCAAATTCTACTTTTAGATGAACCGCTTTCAGCATTAGATGAAAAGCTGAGATTAGAGATGCAAGAAGTTTTACTCTCACTAAAAAGTTCACTCAAAACCTCTTTTATCTATGTAACACATAATCAGGATGAAGCACTCTCTATGGGTGATCGAATTGCTGTAATGAATCAAGGGAAAATTGAACAAATCAGTACTCCTTATGATATCTACCACAAACCCAAGAATAAATTCATTGCACAGTTCATGGGAGAAATAAATATTCTTCAGGACACTCAAACTAACGGGGCCAAATCCAGTATCAAATTCGTAAGACCGGAGCAAATCTATATTAGTAGAACTGCGCCCATCAATGAAGGAACTGAATTGTTACCTAAACAGGGGACAATTGAAAAAATTCAATTTAAAGGCTCCATCACAAATTTTATCGTGAAAGCTATTAACCAAGAGACAATTAAGGTTGCGAAATTCAATAATGGCGTGTCTGAAGACTTTTATGAAGGCGAAACTGTAACTCTATTTAGCAGAAAGGAGGATGTACAAACAATTGAGGCGTAATATGCAAATGAACGTAAGAAAGCTTCTGGTTTTACCGGCATCAATTTGGATCGTTATCTTTTTCCTTATCCCTGTTGGGATCGTCCTTACATATTCGTTCTTTACTCGTGGCGAGTATGGGGATGTTGACTATAAATTTACTCTTGAAAACTTTCAACTTCTATGTGACTCATTATATTTAAATGTTTTCCTTAGAACCTTTGTTATGGCTATTCTCAATACAGTTTTATGTTTGGTGATGGCATTTCCGATAGCGTATAATATATCTAACAACATTAGTCTACGCTATCGAAATCTAATCTTAGTTCTTATCACATTGCCATTTTGTACAAACTTCTTAATACGAACTTTTTCATGGGTTGTGATCCTTGGTGAACATGGAATTATAAATAGATCTCTTCAAGATCTTCATTTGATTAGTGTGCCATTAAATCTTTTGTATACCAAATTCTCAATCGGGGTTGGGCTTTTCTATAACTACATACCATTTATGATACTGCCCATCTACTCATCTCTTGAAAAGATTGACAGATCATACTATTGGGCAGCCGACGATTTGGGAGCGGATATGATCAAGCGATTTTGGAGAATCACCATACCTCTTTCTTTACCTGGAATCCTATCCGGTTGCTTTTTTGTATTTATTTCTGGTTTAGGTGAATTTGTAACACCAGACTTGCTTGGTGGGGGGAAAATTACATTGATTGGAAATATTATCAAAGATGAATATATGGGTGCAATGAATTGGCCCTTCGGATCAGCATTGGTTTTTGTTTTGTTGAGTTCTGTCGTTCTGCTCTCTTTACTTAAAAGAGCGATTTCATTACCAGAAGTTGCGCAATGAGAAAACTACTAAATATATACACCTTCCTGCTTTTGCTCTTTTTATACTTGCCGATATCGGTATTAGTAGTTTTTAGCTTCAATAAAAGCAAAATAAGTTCTGTTTGGAAAGGCTTTTCAATGCATTGGTATGAACATCTAATAGGTAATGGCCAGATGCTTGAGTCATTGAAGTTAAGTTTGACGATTGCCATTATATCATCAATTATAGCAACCGCTTTAGGTACTTTAGCAGCATATGCATTACACAAAATTAAGTCCAAACGTAAACGCTGGTTTCAAATAATATTTGACCTACCCATAGTAACTCCGGATTTGGTTCTAGGTATTGGATTGCTAATTTTTTACAGAACGATTCACTTTCAAACAGGATTGGTATCAGTAATTATCGGCCACATTACGTTTAATATTCCATTTGCCATATTGATATTAAACACTCGATTTAAGTTTATAGATAGCAATTTGGAGAATGCTGCGATTGATTTAGGGGCATCCCAAATCAAAGCTTTTTATAAGGTAACTATTCCGATGATAAAACCTGGAATACTTGCCGCTGTTTTGATCTGTTTTCACTCTCTCTTGGGATGATTTTATCATTGCTTTTTTTACTAGTGGTGTAGGGGTAAATACATTACCGGTAAGAGTGTATTCTCTAATGAGAATTGGACTTGATCCTCAAATAAATGCGATTTGTACAATCTTAATTTGTATATCAATGGTAGCCTTATTGACCTCTTTAATATTTGAAAAACCCAACGATTATTTAAAAACCTAACCCTACCTACTACTATGAATCATAGACTCATTTTCCTCATTACGGCTGTAGCTTTTATTTCTCTTTCATCATGTAATTGGATCAAGAAGAAATTTGGTAATACTACAACTGCTACAGCACAAGCTAAGAACCTTAATATTTATAACTGGGCAGCAGTTATGCCAGACCAAACATGGCAAGATTTTGAAAACTCTGACAGCGTTAAAATTGAATATGATCTGTTTGACGACAATGCTGGGCTTATTACCAAAATTGCGCAGTCTCCTGGACAATATGATCTAATATTCCCTAGTGATTATGCGGTAGAGACAATGATAAAAAGGGATATGTTAGAAAAGATTGATTTTCACAATGTCCCAAATTTTAAAAACATTGATTTGAAGTTCAAAGAAGCTCCATGTGATGCACAAAATGAATATTCAATTCCATATGAGTATTCAGCAATTGGGATTGGGATTGACACATCTAAAATTAAAAACTTTAGACGTAGTTGGGAGCTTTTGTTTGATGAAAAGTACAAAGGTCACATCTCCATGCTCGATGATGCAAGATTTGGTATGATTCCCGCCCTAAAAATTCTGAATCTCTCGCTTAACACTGTTGATCCGGAAGATCTAAAAAAGGCAAAAGAGCTTATGATGAAGCAAAAAAGATTGGTTAAGAAGTATAATAGTAATGAATATAAAGACGAATTAAATGCAGGTGATTTGTGGGTTGTTGAAGGCTATACTGGGGACGTGCTACAGATAACCAAGGAAAATCCGAATATAATTTATTTTATTCCGGATGAAGGATCAGCGACAGTCGTCGATAACATGTGCATACCAAAGGGTAGTAAACACAAATACATTGCTGAGAAATTCATGAATTATATACTTCAGCCAAAAGTCCATGCAGAGATCACCAATAAGTGTTTTTATGGTAATCCTAATGCTGCGGCACTTAAGTATGTCGATTCACCAATCATTAAGAACAAAGCAATTTTCCTAGATAATATAATGCTAGAAAAAGGTGATTACCTAAGAGATCTTGGTAAGAATCAAGAATTGTACACTAAAATGTGGTTAGAAATAAAAGCAAGTAAGCTCAACCCATAATAGTTGAAAAGCATCACTGATTAATATGATAAAATACACATCATGGCATTTAAAACAACGACAAACACCTCGAATGAATATCAGAGCATAAATGAAATGTTCCGTGATATCAGAACAAAAAAAATTGATGCTTTATATGTCCACCAGGCAGAGATTATTGAAACATACGAAAAGGACCATTTTGAGTCACCCGATGTAGCATTAGAGCTTCCCACGGGGAATGGAAAGACATTGATTGGCCTTTTAATAGCTGAGTTTAAAAGAAGAGTGCATGGTCAAAAGACGCTCTTCGTGTGCTCCACTAATCAGCTAGTGAACCAAGTAGTAACACTTGCTAATGAAAAATATGGGATCAAAGCTACCGCATTCACTGGTAAGCAGCGGCAATACTCTACTCAAAGTAAAAACGATTATATAACAGCGCAAACTGTTGCCGTCACAAATTATTCATCCCTCTTTAATACAAATCCGTTTTTTGAAAATTGTGATGTCATAATTTTGGATGATGCTCATGTAGCTGAGAATTATATTGGAGGTACATGGTCGTTACGCATAGAAAGAGATATTCAGCCATATTCAGATTTGCTCGAGATACTTAAGTCTGGGCTTGACTATTCGGAATATGTCAAGTTTACAAAAGACGATATAGACCCTTTTCATAAGGATGACGTACAGCTAATCCCGTCCCAAATAATCTACAATTTAAAAGACTCTATTCACTCTTATCTCGATGCTAATCTCTCTCGTGATGACGAAGACACGAGTAGTGCATATTACACGTGGCAATTCCTTAAAGACAACCTTATGGCCTGTCAAGCGTACATTTCTTGGCGAGAGATTCTAATACGGCCGCTAATACCTCCATCCCGCACAATAGAACCCTTTGCAAATGCTAAACAACGCATTTATATGTCTGCTACATTAGGAGCTGGGGGTGATCTAGAGCGAATTACAGGAATACGGAAAATTGAACGAATTCCATTGCCAAAAGGATGGGATAAACAAGGAACGGGACGTCGTTTTTTTGTTTTTGGGAATGCACACTTAGAAGATGAGGACAGAGAAAATCTGATAATTGAAGCAAACAAAATATTCAAACGTTCGCTAACACTTGTACCTGATTATCC
Organism: uncultured Chitinophagaceae bacterium; assembly: GCA_964571705.1. Lineage (GTDB taxonomy): Bacteria > Bacteroidota > Bacteroidia > Chitinophagales > LD1 > UBA1941. The sequence continues at coordinate 53,774 of CAZNDJ010000001.1, read as the reverse complement.
TAGAGCTAATGAAATTCAAGAATTAATAGTTACAAAGCTAGGATGGCCGACTTTCAATGCAAAGGATATTGAAACCTCTAAACTTGGGTTTATCCAAAGCGAATTCGGCGCAGTAATTGTTGCAAATCGTTATGAAGGGATAGATTTTGAAGGAGATGAATGCCGTCTTTTATTCGCTGTAAGCCTTCCCAAAACTATAAACAATCAAGAAAATTTTCTTGCTAGCCGAATGGGCTCTTTGATAGTCTTGAAAGACCGGATTAAAACGAGAATGATCCAAGCAATTGGTCGCTGTACTCGAGGCCCATCAGATTATTCATGTGTAATTGTGATTGGTGATGATATTACCCGTCGGTTCTTAGATAGCGACTTTAATCGCTTTTTTCATCCAGAGTTACAGGCTGAGATCAAATTCGGTGCGGATCAAAGTAGAGGCATTGCGTTACCGGAATTACTTGAGAACATCAAAATCTTCAAAGCTCAAGGAGATGATTGGAGACATGCTGAAACCGAAATTTACGCTATAAGGAATAGATCGGTTCAAATTGAGATACCTGGAACAGATAAACTTCATGATGGTGTGTCGGCAGAAGTTGATTTCCAGTATGCTATGTGGAACAAGGATTACGATGCCGCTGTAGGCTATGCTACTACAGTTCTTCAAAAGCTTGAAAATGGTGCGCAAGAATTAAAAGGATATAGAGGATTCTGGTACTACCTAGCAAGCGTTGCAAGCTTTTTAGCATTTAAAGAATATAATCGACCCGAATATGATGAAAAGGCACGTACTCACCTAAGAGAAGCATCGAGATGCGCACCGACTATCTCTTGGATACGCAAACTCGAACTCAACCTTGAAAAGAAATCTGATGTAAACCGTGATTTATCTCTTGCCTCCAATGTTGAAAATGTCGATACAGTATTTGCAAAATTTGGAATTTCCAATCAATCTAAATTTGAAAAACATTTACAGGAGATTTCTGATGGTTTGAATCACGGCGATGCTAAGGCTTTTGAAGCTGCACAACAAAAGCTTGGGAGCATACTTGGTTATGACTCCAAGAAAGTATATGAGGATGGATCACCGGACCCTTATTGGATAACAAACGGAGATACCTGTATTGTCTTTGAGGATAATACTGACAAGCAAAATGACACCATCCATATAACCAAGGTGCGTCAGGCAGCGTTACACCATAAATGGATCATCGATAGGGAGAAAGGTGTCACACCGGCATTTATTCATACTGTATTTCTTACGTCAGCTACTAAGCTAGATAAAGAAGCATTTCCGTTTGCTGACAACCTGCTATACTGGCGGCTTGATGAGTTTCGTGCCTGGGCTAACAAGGCGCTCCAAGTACTGCGCAACTGCAGAGCTTCGTATGTACCAGGTAATTTAGATTGGAGAGAGCACGTAATGGATGAATTTCAGAAAGCATCACTAGACCCCAGGAGTATGATAGAAGTGCTTAAAAAGAATACTGTCAAAGAGCTGCCAATCAAGTGAAGCAACTAGTGGAAAGAAGTCTTTGCAATATTCTAATTTATCTTTTTTTGCTTCGTTGTCCAACTGGTCCTCACGAGAACTGTAGCTGGAAGCTGATTCAGACACGATTTGGTGTTTGCGCTTATTAAATTGGCAAGCTTTTCAAAGTGATTGGCTTCATTTCAATAGCACCACCCTCAAATGCTCCTCTGATCGTCACGACACGTTTATTAAAAATTGTTGCAATGAAGTGTTTAATACTATCTGTGTCAATTTCCTCAATTATGGTACTTATAATTTCTGGCGGCTAATTGTATCTGTTTCGGGATATTGGGCAAAAACCTTTGCGATTTCCTTCGCATTTACTCGGCTATGTTTGCCACTTAATTTTGGTTTCTTACTCATAAAATAGTTTTAAGCTATTAGCTATCAACACTAGATAGGGTTATTAGTTAGGTATATGACTTTGTCGGAAAATAAGGTTAGACCGGCTACTATGTTTGTAAATAAGGTTAAATCTTCTCAAAAAATATAAACTATAGTAGCGGATGTCATATAAACTACACAGATAAATATAGCTCCCATGGGAGGTAGATTCATATTATTAAGAACTATAATAATTAGACTCAACTATTACTTCTTATCTAGATCAAATGTTCCAACCGTTCTTAATCAAGGACGGTTTTTTTATGCCAATCATTCAATTGTGATAAGTGGGTTGCAGGACTGCTTCTACTTGACTAAAGAAAAATAGTGTGATAGAGTAGAAAAAAGCTTTCAAAAACTAAACCTTCTTAATTATGAGAACAATTGATGTCGCGGTAATTGAACATGACATTTTGACCCAACGTACAATTACTGATGCCGTAGCATACTTTAATAGTAGTCGCTCGGATTATAGGATAAATATTATAGCCAGATATCAGTCAGTCAATTATCATGATATACATCAGATTGAAGACTTTGATTTGATAATATTGGGTAATTTCCGAGGGCTCAATTCTAGTACAATCGAGGACCTTTTAAAAAGGTATCCCCAAAAAGCATATTTCATAACTAGTTTACATTCAAATATCCAGTCTCTATTAATCTCCCAAGCCAAAGCTACTTCTTATTTAGAGCATATTTCTTGTGGAGTAGCAGTTTCAAAATCTGATATTCTAGAAGCCTTGATAAAATTCACTACCTTTCTTCAACAGCCATCTTGAATGGCTGTTTTTCTATTACGAAACCTTGAACTATGCAACACCTCATCAAGCTTATTCCTCTCGTCTTACTCCTTTTCGGAGTACGTAAAATAGACGCGCAGAATATAAAACCACTACCTGATGAAAATTTTTGGGGTGCATCGTATGCTCATGAATTACACTTTGTGTCCAAACGCCCAAGTACATTTTTCATGACTCTCAAACCTGAACAGGCACATGAATTCCTTACTAATGGTCTTCGAACAGCATACCAGGGTCAAACTTTTTTAAACGGTCTAAGATTCTTAAAAGTCGATACAAATTTAGTGACCTTATTGCCTTCACTTTTGAAGAGTGGAGAAAGAGTGTGTACAAGCATTCATATGGACTACTATGATGGAGAATGTATGTCATACAAGAAACTTCTCATTACGCTTTACAATGCCGAGATATGTCAAACAAGAGAGGGACAGCTAAAACTATTTTCTGAAGCTAAACAAATTTTTTCTACCATACCAGCTAATAATATCTCCAAAGTTTTGGGATGTATACAACTATCGCAGGCGGAATTCAGTCGTTTCGGACTTAGAACGGACTCTATCGATTATAATATTTTACATGTAGTGAAGCGGGTGGATTCAATCACTTTCGGAAAAAAGTATTCTGATAATGAATTGGCTTGGTTGAATGAATGCCTTGGAGATTTTTATCGAGAAGCTGATTATTACGATAGTTGTTTTATAGCTTATGAAAGGGCTTTAAATTATGCTAATAGGATTAACGAAGAAAGATTAAAGACACCTATTCAGCAGCGGATAGTTGAAAAGATGTTAGATATCTATGAAATATCAGAAGATGATATTAGACACGGATTAGAGCCCATAATTACGGCGCATTTGAAATGGATTGACAGTATGATAATGCCTAAGGTGACTGAATTTTATTTTCGCGACGCATTATTGATCAAGCATTACAATGAAATTGTGAATCCATGTTTGCCCAATGCCCAGGAGATATCTTTCTACTCATGCTACGTGTTGGATAATGTAGATACAACCCTGTATTTCCGTTCAGACATACTTAAAATGATTTCTTATTTGGAGGATATTTTAATTGCGAATCGCTATTTCAGAGAAAGTAAGGAAGTTTGGATAGTCTATATCAATTTACTTATAAAAAGCGGGTCCTATCGCGTTAGAAATCTCTCTCCGATTTTGGGGCGCTTATCTTATCTAAACCTTAACTCGGGAGATATCAAAAATGCAGGTTTGGTAAATTCTTACATGCTTCAATATGCAAGGCAACATTCTGATGTAGGAGCGCTTTATGATTATTGGCAGTGTCTGGGAGATTACTATTATCACACAGGTAAGGATGATTCATTGATAAGAGTATGCAATAATTTGATTAATATTTATGCTGAAAATCGGACTCGGTCTGGCATTTTTAATGCCATGTCGGGCTTTAGATTGCTTCGCCAATTATCATTGCGTAACAATGATTCTCGAACTGTTTTCAGTTGTGATTCAGCTCTATCTGCCCTTGATAATGATCTTAAGGGAGTAAATATTGTTTCAAAGATAGAAGCAAATCGCATCAGTGTACAGAGAGACGCTAACGATGTCTCTCTATATGAAAGAATTGCAGGATATTCTAAATGGCTTGAAAGAGCAATAATTATCGTTATCCTATTAAGTGGGGTGATTGTTATTTTATATTATAGAGGTAAAAATAAGGCCATTTTGTATGAGAAAGAGACTATAAAATCTGCATTTTTTAGTCATACTATAGCTAGGGGGATGAGTGGAATTTTAAATAGAATCCATTATGGAATAGAAGATCAGGATTTCATTATGCTTGCACAAGCAGAGACTATGATGAAAGTAACAGGAAAACTTTTTAAGGAAATGGGAAGTGATTTGGAGGTATCTACTTTGCATGAGCAAATAAGGATTTGTTCAGAATTTTTACAGCTTAGTTCGCAAACTTATAACAACATAATTAAGCATGAAATTTTAATAGGAGAAAATCAACTTCAGACTATCAGATTCCCTTCAAAAGTTCTAATTCATGCCTATGTGAATGCAGTGGAACATGGTAAGTTGGGATATGCGGATAAGGCCTATGTAAAGGCAATGCTCACACCTCTCGATTATAATACTTATGAATTAACGATTAGTAATAATGGGGAAACCTTTCACCTTGAAAACACCTCCAGAATAAATAAACATGGCTTTGGAGGGTTAAAACTCATAGAAATTGGATGCCAATTGTTTAATAGTAAAAATCTGAATTGTCAAATCTTTTTTAATCGAAAAAGGGATGTTTATAATTTTAAAGAGGAGAGTGGCGATTGTGTAGTTTTAAAAATAAAAATTGTCTGTAATGTATAAAATACGAGCTTTGATTGTTGAAGATGATCCACTTGCAATTAGACGAATTCGCGATTGTGTCGCTATTTACAACAAAGATTATAATGAGGGCGAGTTTTGCATAGATATTGTTGCAGAAGCTAGAGATTATATAAGCGCAGTCACGGAAATCGGATTTCATAAAAATATAGAAATCATATTTCTTGATATTAATTTACCGGGAGAAAAGAGTGGATTAGATATATTCAAAATGTATCCATCAATTCCATATATTATAGTGAGCGAGAATGAAAGAGCCTATAAAGATATCATTCGTAATACCAGTAGCAGACCTGATGCCTTTGTAGATAAAATGGCTTCAGGTTTATTTGATAACCATGAGCTTCTCTATAGTATTCAAAAATTTATTAAGGAAAGAAGGGAATCATTTTATACCAACGTTCTTGTATACGAAGAATACTCTATTCTGCTTTCTGATGTAATATTGATTTCAAGAAATAGATTCCTTCTTGAATACGACTTAGAAAAACATAAAAATGTATTAGTGAAAATACAGGAACCCAGGGGCAAAACAAATGACAATCACTATTTTAGTTATAATCGGTTTAGAACATCACTAAACAACTCTCAAAATCTAATTTTAGATTATAACAACATACGCGAGAACGATTCTGAAATATCACTCAAAAATATTATAAGCCGACGTAATCTGAATAGAAGAGCCTTTGTGCGAGTTAGTGATAGTTCTATCTTGAATCTAGACCATGCCGTAAACTTTGATCGAAGTAAGAATGAGTTTACTTTACGCATATTGACTAATGAAGGGAGTATGGATTCCCCTCACACAACTTTAGTATTTCTAAAAATTGGGGAATCAACCTATTTAACTCCAGAAGTGAAATCGAGGATTTTGACGGTTATTAGAAACCGGTCTTATCGTAAATAGAACGATTTTATCGTCTATTTCTGGATTAATCGTAACTTTTTGTAAGCGTGAAGTGACGCTAGTAATTATGCATTGTAAAGCTAATTGCTATGAAAAAATCACTCACAGTTCATAGGCCAATTCCAGACACTCGCCAGACAGAAAGAGCTTTCTGCAAAAGGGTGGAACAAGATCTATACAAAATACAATGCGCCAGAAAGAATGTGCAGCATGTACCCGCCTATCAGATAGTTCATGCTCGTATAGAACGTATACAGTTCGCACTTCCTCTATATAAACATTTTGGTAAAAGACTTACTCGTATTCTTCAAAAGTATGAGGCACTATTTTCTGAAATCCAAAATGAAGCCAAGTGAGAACAGCAGAAAATCAATCTATCCTTTTGGACCCACTCCAGTTGGAGATGTTGGCCGATATATTGTATACACGTATTGAGAAGCGACTTAGTGCTTACCAAGATAAATGGCTAGATCTCTCGCAAGTGAAAGCCTTACTTAGAGTTTCCTCATCCAGTACGATCCAGGACCTACGGGATTCTGGCCAGCTTCGCTTTTCGAAAATTAACAGTCGCACTATACTCTATGACCGGGATTCAGTTTTAGAATACATTGAGCGTCATATAAAAGAAAAATTTTGAACGATGAAAAGATATGAAATTCTACTACTGCTGCGTGGCCATTTTATAGGCTCGCGATTTGATCCCGGAGGGTTTTAAGTCACTATAATTTTTAATTCAGGCATAGCACGAAAGAGGTATGTCGTAGCTATTGCTTTGTCCCTTAGTTAAATTTTTTCGAAAAAATAAATCAATAAAAATGGAAGACATTAAATCAGTCACCGTGGTTAGCGTCAGCGATACCAAACAACGGATTCAGGAGGTCATAGATCGCGAGCATAATGCATTTCAAGCGGACATAAAGTCACTGGCAATAGAGTTTGCTGCTCATAACCTGCCGGAACAGCATGCGCAATCACTAGAACCATCTATAGAAACTATCCGTGCGACTTATGACAAAATACTTAATACCAACTCACTAGAACTTTCGGCTACTGTCAGATCATCACTTGGTGCATTGGATATATTCGCCGTACGGCAGAAGCTCAAAGAACTAAAAATTAAGGCCAATGCACTGAACACACAAGTGGAAGCCTTGGAAGAATCATGCAAGAAGTATGTCGGCAAAAGAACAGCAAAGGACCATGACAAGCTTAAGCATGTCATCAATCTATTTACAGTAGGCGAGACAGTAGGCTATATCCTCTCATTTTTGGGAATGGGGGACAGTTTCCTTCTAGCTCTAGTGTGGGGATTACTGATCGGAATAGCGCAATCAGTTTTCATCAAAGCGTTAGTATTATTCCTACGCGATGGCGCAGGTGCTCACCTTCCCAAAGTAGTCAAATACCTTATCGGTGTTGCTGTATTAATTATTGCGACGGGACTGGGTATACTCAGATATATATCTGTGAAGTCTGATCCTACCAATGTTTTTGGCCAATCAATCTATGCTCCGGTAATCTTTATCCTTCTATCGTACTTTTTGATCAGTGGGATGGCGCTCTTCGTACATCATTATTGGCCTACTACCGCTGAGCAAGAGGATATGAAAAAGGCAGTCGCCTTGGATACGGAGCTTGCTCAAAAGGTAAACGACCTGATAGACTGTGAAAATCAGATTAAAACCTGTAACGAGCAATGTAACCTCTATGCTCAGGTACATACACTTCTAATTCAGGCTGCCAAGGATTTCTATCACCGAGTAAACAGCCACTTCAAGTATTCTGTTGGCAAGTTCAAGAATATCAATAGGGTATCAAGGACAGACAATATAACACCCGAATGTTTTTCCTATCCGGTGGCAGATTTGGCTATACCAAATTATGATGCCTGGGACAGCGATGAAATGGACGCTAAGAATATAATCGGGAACCCATGAAAAATATTCTCCTATACGCAGCTATAGCAATAAGTGCTATAGCTGCGCTTGGTGGTGGTTACTATTACTACCGCCAGGTCAGCGACACATCTATTACTGTCATGTATGACATTACAGACCGCAAACAAGTGATTATAGACACTGCTTCTATTTCTGAGCATATAGGTTCTTGTATTTCCGATTGGGGACAGACCCATATCCGCATCTTACCAATTTCAGACTTTAGAAGTGCTAAGGCCGTTGAGGTAAACATAGATGCTCAATTTCCTCTTACTGCTAACCCTTATACTCGGAAACAAAAAGTTCAAAATGCCAGCCATCATGCATTAGGAGAAATGATGAAGGTTGGGAGAATAGATAGCGGACGCACTCACTCGATAATCTTCGTTCCTATAGTTACTGAACTCAACCAGCTCGCAGCTAGTAAGTCTGGAATGCATGGGAGGAAAGAGTTGATTGTTTACAGTGACCTTCAGGAAAATGATTCAAGCTTTTTCAGTGTTTACCGCAGTCGTGAACAAGGATTGCTTAGAGATAATCCTGATACTGTAAGGGAGATATTCAATGCCAAGGCCGCTATTTCCGACCTGAGAGGAATCACGCTCTACCTTATTTATGATGCCCCTGATCCTGAGAGCCAGGACAGATTTTTAACAATAGGGCGTATATGGCAGGAGGTATTCAAGGCGCACAGAATTGATTCGGTCATTATTAGTCCTAATTTACCCCTAAAGTGATCCTATGAGCCATACTCCACAAATTATAGGAAATCTGCTCGTCTCTATCATTCGCTTGATTGGCCAGGCTATACTCGTGGTTACACTGGTCATAGCCAAACTGCTTAATGGCATTTTAAATCTTTTGATATCATGGATAGAAGGAATCTTGCACAAATCAGACAAACATTAAAAGAGGCCCTACAAGGTATAAGGTGGTTTAGTATAAACTACCTTATACCTTTTCTTGAGGAATCTTTACAATTCATTCAGAAGATATTTGAAACAGCTATAGACTCGTTCAAATCTACTGATCACGGTTATCATTCAACGTTTAGTTCCTCAGATGAATTGTTATCTACTGCGAATACGGGTTTCTGTTTAGACGGGGATAGGCGTCTATCTGCCGAGCACAGTTTTCGTAGCGCCCTTATCTGTGGCTCCACAGGGATGGGCAAAAGTACGGTGGTGGCTGTTCCATCCATCTGTACCACAGACGGGTCTTTTTTGATAAATGATCCAAGTGGTGAACTCCTTATATGCTGTGGAAATGAGCTTTTACGCCAAGATGTAGAAGTGAAGGTAATAGACCTAGCTAGACCGGAGCGCAGTTCCGGTTTCAATATATTGACATATTGCAGGTCACAATCGGATATGCAGAAGATCGCGAATATGCTGGTACGTAGTAAACTAGGGTCAAATAGTAATGACCCCTTCTGGCAGATACAGGCAGAAAATACGATTCAAATAGCCATGCAAGTTGCATGCGCGCAAGGGGAAGAAATGCGTACGATGGCAAATGTGTATCACATTGTTAGATCGCTTTCGACCAATACGAAGCTGGTAGATCGCCTCGTAGGACTTACAAATAACTTGCAGCTTATTGAATCCTATAAAGCGTTCATTTCTATGGATGTGAAGCTTCAAACATCCATTCAGGCTACAGCACTCAGTGCCCTCCAGGTTTTCAGCAATCCCGCTGTAGCGAAAGTTACGGCGGTAAATACCATCGACCTCTCAATGCTACGCAACAAACGGTGTGCAATATTTCTGCAATCTAATACTATGGACATGAAGTATTATTCTTCTTTAATAAGTATAATATTTGAAATGTTTGTCAAGGAAGTAATGGCTGAGCTGCCTCAAGCTAATTGGAAGCCAGTATACATCATTTTGGATGAGTGCAGTTCCCTTTATCTGCCGACGCTCTCTATCACATTAGCGAATTGCCGCAAGTATAAGTGTGGGATTATGTTACTCCTACAGGCCTATGAGCAACTGGTTAATATTTATGGAAGACAAGACGCGGAAAGTATGCGCGGCAATACCTTCACTAAGATGTCCATGGGGGCTGGCAGTCATGCCTCAAACGTAGAAATTAGCAGCATTCTCGGAAAATACAGTTGGGAGGATCCAAAGACTGGCAAAAGCGGAGTGCGAGAGCTATTGACCGCACAACAGGTGAGGGAAATTTCGACCAATCAGGCTGTGTTAATTTGCTCGAACCATCCCCCAATGCTCCTAAATCTCCGCCCATACTACAAAAATCCATTCTTGCGCCTCAAAACACAAGTGCCATTTACTGATTTCAAGGGAGAACTGCCTGCCGGCGACCCTCCTCTTTCAAGCTTGTGATATGGGGCTTAAGAAAAATAGCGGGGTGTATACATACCTGATGGAATCCGGGGTATTGGAAAACGCTACGCCGGAAGAGATACAGGCTGCAAGGAAAAAATACTGGAATGAGTACCATCGTCTCCGGCAAATCAAAAAAAGGAAGAAGGAAAAAAGGGAGATTGTTATAGCATTTCCTGCTGATCAGATAAATTTTATCCGATCAACGGCGAAGGCTAAATCATACAAGCTACATGACTACATACGAGCTTGTGTTAAGGCTGACATTGAGCACTCCATGGTGATCCCTCACCAGGATATGGTTGCTGAAATACTACAAGCCGTAAGGCGCTGCTACAACGAACTGGATGCCATTCAAGCCAAGGAAGGCAAAGCATGGTTTGCATTAAATCGAACCTATGAAAATGTACTAACTGTAATTGGTAGCGTTGAAACTGCGATCAATGCGCAGTTAAAGCGGCCCCAAAGTCTTAAGCATCATATAACCGAGGCGGTTAGGACAAATCCAAAGGCACTTTTGGAAATATCTGAAATACTTCATAGCTATGGTTATAAAGTCATCGACCCATAAGAGTGCCAATTTCAAGGGCCTTATTGAGTATATCTTAAAGGATCATAAGCGCGGAGTATCGAAGGATGAGAACTTTATCATTAAGCATAATCTCAAAGGCCGGAATATTGAGGACTGGGTGAAGGAATATAAAACCAATGAGGCTAACAGAAGAGTTAAACGCTCTAATTCCATACGTGCCTACCATGAGGTCATGTCGATTTCGATATTGGATAAGGACAAAGTTACCAAGGCAATGCTCTCTGATCTGACCCGCAAGTATATTGCTCTCAGGAACTCCAATAGTTTATGTCTCGCCACTGCTCATTACGATAAGAATCATATCCATGTACACCTAGCCTTTTCGGGGGTCGAAGCTGTCACGGGCAAAGCACTTCGGGTTTCCAAATCCGAATTCAATAGGTTCAAGGTAGCTTTGGAGACTTACCAAAAGGAGCGATGGCCACAACTTTCCAATAGTATTGTAGAGCATGGCAAAAAGGGTAAGGAGCGGTCTAAAATTAAGGATCGCGAGTATCAGGTCATAAAGCGATCTAATAAACCTTCTGAGCGGCAGCGATTACAACAAGCACTAGAACTTTCCTATGCAAGTTCTTTGAGCAGAGCCGATTTTTACCATCGCTTAAGCCAGCAGGATATAAAGACCTATACAAGGAATGGGGCCATTATGGGAGTGGAAAGTAGTCGTAGGTATCAATTTGGTTCATTGGGATACGACATGGCTAAATTGCGAGAACTGGATTACAGAGACGTAAATATTTCGGGAATTCAAGTTTTTAGAGATAGTCTGGAAACTAGAGAGCGGGAAAAGGATCGTGACCTAGAAGATGGTCTTGCTGAAAATGAAGATATCGAAAAGGGAATAGAAAATACAGACTATAAAGAAGGGAAGGAAGCGGAGCAACTTGAGGATGAAGAAGATCTAGAGAATGATTTGGAAATTGATTATTCGGTGGATATATAAAAGGCCCCAATTAAGAGGCATTTTATTCTTCTACAATCAACATCCCATTTGTCCTTTTAACCAGAGCATTCATACTATCGGCATCTCCGCTTGAGATTATGTAAACACTGGATTGTTCCTCATTTTGGTGAGTTGTATAGATGAATTTAACCCCCAATAGATTTGAAGCAAATGCTTCAACTGTTTCGCTTCCGTCTAAATCCCATATTTGCTGAATTCTTGGAAGAGCCATTATTTCTTGCCATTCAGGGAGTGTAATAGGTTGTGGAATAATCATAGGGTCATTATTGCTAACTATTAATACACTAATTGTATCAGAAAAATACTTGCTTGCAAGTTTTTCTTAGTAGTAGAAATGAAGAAAATATGTTTGTCAATTAAGGCTTTTTTGACAAAGATGACTTTTCATTAGGTACCTAATTAGAGGCTTGCAAAAACTTGCTTGCAAGTTTATACTTATACTATAAAAGGATGCTAATATCCTTATATAAATTAAGTATGCAGAAGCAAAATAAAGTCTCATTACTCACTCCTGAACTCAAAGCGAGATTCAAGGAAATAGGCACTCAGGAAACGTCCGATCCGCTTATCGTAACTAAATTCTTCAATCCTTGCGGTTCGGAGACCTGGTATATCAGCGAATACCATGAAGAACGGAATATCTGCTACGGTTATGTTACCGGGATGTGGGAGGATGAATGGGGCTTTATTTCGTTAGATGAACTTGAATCCATTAGAACAGTTCAAATGAAATTACCGATAGAACGTGATCTCTATTTTCATGAAATTAAATTTTCAGAGTTAATGAAGAAAAAGTGGCTATAAGCCACTTTTTTTATTTCTTCATTTCTGTATAATTCAGGGATGCGGAAAAAGCGTCTTACAATAACACAGTTCGCCTCTCTCGGCGGGAAGGCTCGGGCGGCTAAACTTACAAGAGAAGAAAGAGTCGCTATAGCTAAAAAAGGCGGTAGGCCTAAAAAGGTAAGACCGGAAGATATTGGCGAAAAGTAGTTCTAAGGTAAAACCAGTTTGGTAACCCCGTCCGTTTGACATCTGAGAAATTAAGGATCTTGAGACCTTAAGCAGGAGCAGGAGCAAGATTGCATTGGAACAGTTCCCATTCTCCTATTGATATAGGTGGAATCTGTTCCAACGCCTTCTTGCCAAAGGATTTCCTTTGGATTCCTAATTTATCACCCAAACAAACTGATATATGAGCGGACACTGATTTCGAGAATTACGCCTACATTCCACATGATGCAAAATTTATAGTCTGAACATGTTCTGTTCCTCCATATTAAAAACGAAGCGTTCCATAAGCTTAGGCAGTATTTTCCGGTTTAGGTTGTTGACTATCTAAATCAATGCATCTGTAGATATAGATTCGATTTCCTAATGAAATATTACAAATTTTGCTGATCCCGAAGGGCATTTCGTAATTTCAAGTAAATATGTTTTCTTTGCTTGATAATGAGAAGAGTAGTAGCGATTTTGCTGTTTATCTGTTACCTGATGCCCTGCATGGGCATGTCAGTTAAATCTCATTATTGTGGGGGTAAGTTAACCTCCATATCAATATTGCCTTTCGCGTCAGCAAAGTGTCCTTGTGGTAAAAAGGTAATGAAAAAGGATTGCTGCAAGGATAAAATGGCAGAAATCAAAAAGAAGTGTGATGAAAATCAACTTCGACAAAATGTCGTTCCTACAAACACCTCTTTTCAAGTATTAACATCTCCTTTCTTAGAGTACACATTTTCTTTGGTTATTGTATCAAACGAAAAAACAACTCTTTTTCATCAACCTCCAGATGGGAAAACTGACATTCCCATCTTCTTGCTCAATCGTCTTCTCCTTATTTAATTCTTAGTACAGTTTTTCTATGCGCTTATTAAGCGCATTAATTGCGCATGTCCCACATGGGATGTTCTTAATTTTTTAATGAGAAATGTATTATGAAAAGTATCATAGTCCCTATTGTCTTAATTTTTAGTGTTTTTGTTTTTCAGGTTAATGGCTATAGCCAGTCATCATTCAACATTCCCGAATGTGAAAGTGTCATTCTAGGGGGAAATTCAAGCATTCCAGAATATGTTCGTTTCAAACCCACCGCGAATGTGTCGTATGAAAATGTAACATCGTGGATTAATAAGCATTTCGGGCTATCGGATGCAATTAGTTTTCAGCTTCTTTCGCGTGATTCAGACAAACTCGGCTTTGTACACTATCGCCTTGTAGAGATAGCTGATCACAAGACCATAGAATCCAGCATGTACATTGTACATACTAAGGATGGCAAAATTTGTAGTATGAATGGTCACATTGTTTCTGCTATAGATGGGCCAGCCAATGTGACAATCGACGAAAATACGGCACTTGCTACTGCTTTACACTACGTTGGCGCTTCATCGTATATGTGGGAGTCGCCTTCTGCTGAAAAGATATTGCAGGAAACGACAAGAAATCCTTTTGCTACCTTTTATCCTAAAGCTAGTTTAGTTTATGAATCTGAACAAGGTGGTTTGGGATATAAGAATTTTCATCTCGCATATAAATTTGATGTGTATGCTACAAAACCTCTTTCGAGGCAGTATATTTTTGTAGACGCGGTTTCAGGAGCGATACTCAAAACGGTTAATAGAATCGAAACCTCAAATGCGCCAGCAAGCGCGGTTACAGGATATAGCGGAACACAAAATATTATGACAGATAGTGTCAACGGCTATTATCGACTGAGAGAGTCTGGTCGCGGGAACGGTATTAAGACTTTAAATGCACAAACTTCAACTAACGTTTTTAGCGCTATAGACTTCACAAATGCATCTACGACGTGGAATAACGTCAATACTGCAATGGATCAGTATGCTACCGACGCGCATCTAGCTAGCGAAGCTACATATGATTTCTTTTACACGAATTTTAATAGAAACGGCCTTGATAATGCGGGTTACGCATTAACAGCATTCGTACATTACGATGTGCAGTACGACAATGCCTTTTGGGATGGCTATGCGATGAATTATGGCGATGGATTCAATAGACCATTTACCTCATTAGAAGTAGGGGGGCATGAAATCTCTCATGGACTTACCCAATATACTGCTGATCTAAACTATCAAGATGAAAGCGGGGCTTTGAATGAATCGTTTAGTGATTGCATGGGTGTTTCTATCAGGCAATTTATAATGCAGGCAAGCAGTGTAGAATACAGAATAGGAAACCAACTCGGAGGTGCATTTCGGTCAATGTCAAATCCTAAACTCTATGCTCAGCCAAATACGTATTTAGGTAGGTATTGGGCAGCTGCGGGAGGGCCTGATAATGGTGGGGTACATACAAATAGTGGCGTACAGAATTATTGGTTTTATCTAGTTGCACATGGCGGAGCTGGTACCAATGATAACGGACAATCCTACAATATTTCTGGAATTGGAATAGATAAAGCGGCAGCCATAGCCTTTCGAAATCTTACGGTGTATCTCACACCAAGTTCACAATATGCCGATGCTCGAACATACTCAATCCAATCGGCTACGGACTTATATGGAGCATGTTCTAATGAAGTAAAGATAGTAACCGATGCATGGTATGCAGTGGGCATAGGAGATTCATCAGGTGCCGTTGCGTCATTCACACAAGATGCAACAACAGCTTGTTCTACCCCAGCTAGTTTTCACTTCACAAGTACCAGTAATGATGCGTCAAACTATACATGGAATTTTGGAGATAATACCCCAACCACTAATGCCCCTAGTCCTACCCACTCTTATACCTCGTATGGGGACTATACTGTTAAGCTAGTGGTTTCTAACACATGCACATTGGATTCAATTGTAAAAGTCCAGTTAATACACGTTACAAATATGGAGCCGGTAGTACAAGGTGCTACTATTTGCCAAGGGCAAACTGGATTACTTACTACTACTTCAAGTTCTCCTTTAGATTGGTACTCATCAGCTACAGGAGGCACTCCGATATACTCGGGTTATTCATTTACCACTCCATCCTTAAATAGTACTCAAACGTACTATGCCCAAACAAATATTCCTGGGAATTATCAAAGTAATGGAGTCTTTTTAAATAATTCCGGTAACGGCAGTTACTTCACGAATTCAACTTTCCATTATCTTATTTTCAATTGTTTAGAAAGGCAGACTTTATTGTCCGTTGATGTAGATGCTCAAGGAACGGGAAATAGAACTATTGTTTTGCAAGATAATACCGGCAATACGCTTCGATCTGTAACAGTAAATATACCGGATGGTCAAAGTACGGTTACCCTTAATATACCTATACCTGTTGGCTTCGGATTGAGGCTTGGAATAAGTGGGTATGTTAATCTTTATAGAAATACTAGTGGATCATATTATCCTAGCCCTACTACTGATAGTACGATCATTATTACTAACTCAGATATTGGATTGGCTGTTTATAACTACTTCTATAACTGGCAGACTCAAAATGAGCCGTGTATATCTAATCGTGTTCCTGTACAAGTTGTCGTCTTGAACAATAGTGGTAGCTTCTCAGCACATTCTACAGGTACAACAGTAGCTTTTAGTTCAAATGCTGTAGGGACTGGAGTTAGTTATCAATGGAGTTTTGGTGATGGGAATAGCTCTACATTACAAAACCCTTCTCACACGTATGCGGGTTATGGCAGTTATAGAGTAAAACTCATCGAGTCTAATGGGTCTTGTAGTGATACTTTGATTCAAACTATTACAGTTAGTGTCAATGGTATCGCTGAACTTAATAACAGCGTAGCCATCAAGGTATTTCCAAACCCTGTTAAGGATGAATTACATGTGTCTATTGATGTTCAGGAAAATAGCACCTCAATCGTAAGCATTATTAATGAATTGGGACAAACGTTGATCTCCAAAGAAGCATCATTAACCTCGGGCGAAAACAATTTTGTTGTAGATGTAGCATCCTTCGCTGCCGGAAATTATTTTCTGCGCGTTTCAAATGATAAAGGAACGGGGACTGCCAGCTTTTTAAAAACTAAGTAACTTTTTATATCACCTAATTATCAAATCAAAATTTAAATCAAAATGAAAAGGAAAATCTCCACGATTATTATTGCTGTGATACTCATGGTCACAGGACATTCAAGCATGGCACAAATGAGTGCAATGGATTTTAATAAAATGGATTGTAACGGTACGAACATGCGACATCTATTCGCAGACCTCGATTCAGGAAAGGCAGTTTTACTCCATTTCTTTATGCCTAACTGTGGTATGTGTCCACCTCCTGCTCAAACGCTCCAGCGTATGGCAAACAACATCAATGATATGCATCCGAGTCTGGTAAAGGGATATGCTATCCCGTTTAATAATACGACTACTTGTTCTTATTCCGCTTCATGGGTTACAAGCAATGGATTATCTCCATTTTATACACCAATGGATAGTGGCGCATTACAGGTCGCAAATTATGGAGGATTCGGTATGCCGACTGTAGTAGTTCTTGGTGGCATGGATCACAGAATTATGTATGTATCACAAGCATTTTCTAATTCAGATACTTCTGCGATCAGGGATAGCATTATGACTCTAATGATGAATACAACAGCGATAAATGAATTACCTAAAAACGTTAGCGCGTTTAATGTATTTCCAAATCCTGCTTCGGGAAATGTAAGTATTAATTTGACACTTACTACAAGTTCAACAGTTTCAATGGACATATGTGATGTGACAGGAAAGCAAATTGCGGTTATATCAAAGGATCAAAATATAAATGGACAATTCTCAAACAGCTTTAATACACTGCAACTTCCAAACGGTTTGTATGTAGTTAATGCGCGCGTCGATGGAAAAACTGTTTCTCAAAAAATGACAGTTAGAAATTAATGATTCAACGTTGTACCATCAAGGCACAGGCATTTATCATGTTCATGGTAATTGCTTGTGCTTTATCTGCTCAAAGTTATACAAATGCTCCGGGTGACAGCATTGTACGCACTACTACTTTGGGTACAACGATAGTCATGAATATTATTCAAAGACATCCGACCAATGATACCTTACATTTTCATTGGAAAAAGTTACAAGTCTCTTTACCGAATGGTTGGCATGCATCTATCTGTGATAACGGCCTTTGCTTTGGATCACTTGTTGATAGTGGAATGATGATACCAATTGTTCCCGGTGATGATGGACTTATGAGCATACACTGCACGCCTGATACAACTTACGGGCAAGGAATTATTCAATACACCTTGTATGAAGAGAAAACTGCTGCTTTTATTGACACGCTTACTTGGGTTGTCGAGGTTACACCTACAGGGATAGTAACCATGGCGCAGGATGCACCAGTTATCAATTATTCAACAGGGAACTTGTCAGTAAGAAATACAAAGGGACTGTTTTCTAGCGTAGAATTATATGACGTATCAGGAAGACTGCTCTATCAAAATACAATTGATCCTTACGAAAATCGCTACCCAATAGATTTGCCTTCAAACATTGGCATCATTGTAAATTTGAAGGGAAGCAAAGCTAATTATTCAAGAAAATTAATAACTCCATAGGATGAAGTCCATATTCCTCTTTATTGTGTGCTCCCTTTCACTCGGTTTGTGTCAGGCACAAAATGCACTGACTATTCCGCCACTACTTACCGGTCTTAATTTTCAACTTAACGTACAAAATGGATTGAAAATCTTTTATCCAAGTACGAGCACTCCTACGTATGGTGTAAACGGACCTGTGCTTGCACCAACACTGATAGTCAATAAAGGGGATAGTATCACTCTTGCGGTACATAATGGACTGAATGTTTCAACCACGATGCATTGGCATGGGCTACATGTTTCAGCATCTAATGATGGAGGCCCTAATAAGATAATCGCTGTTGGAGCTACATGGATCCCTTCATTTATCATACGAAATAACGCTGGCACGTATTGGTATCACCCTCATGGTGCGGGGCAAACTGATCCTCAAGTATCTAAAGGTCTAGCAGGAATGATAATCATTCATGACAGTGCTGAATCTCAACTAAACCTACCTAGAACATACGGTGTAGATGATATACCGCTCATTGTGCAGACTAAAGCTTTTGATGTACTACAGCAAATAGCAATCTCTACGGAAATGGATACTGCTGTATTTGTCAATGCAACGGTAGATCCAATTTTTCAGGCTCCGGCACAGGTAGTAAGATTTCGCCTGCTTAATGGAAGTAGCATGCGTACATATAATTTCGGGTTCTCGAATAACCTTACATTTCATCTGATTGCCACCGATGGTGGACTTATTGATACTCCAGTCACTTTGACGAGACTTAGATTATCACCGGGCGAGCGGGCAGAAATACTGGTAAACTTTCAAGGCATGAATGGCCAGTCAGTTAGTTTAATGAGTTATGCCTCTGGACTCTCTCAGGGTATCTATGGGTCTGCAATGGTTGGGCTTCAGGAAGATACTATTGATGGCTACAGCGAAAACTTCCTTAATGGAGCTGATTTTACTATTCTCAAAATCGGGGTAACAACACCTACGGGGACACCAGTAACCACGATACCGACGAGCCTTGTTCCTCTATTACCATTTGACCGGGACTCAGCTACAACTATCCGTACGTTAATATTTGATACACTCAGGAAATTGCCATTGGATAGACCTAATCTCGCCGAAGGTCCTTTTGGAATTAATAACAGGAGTTTTTCAATGGATAGTATAGATATAACAATACCTCTCAATAGCACTGAGATCTGGACGTTGAAAAATAACACTTATGTTGCTCATCCATTTCATATTCATGATGTTCAATTTAATGTTATTGAGCAAAGCGGAGGAGTACCGTCTTCATCGCAAATCGGGTGGAAGGATGTCGTACTCGTACCTCCTCTCGATAGCGTAAAATTTATTACAAAGTTTGAAACCTTCGCTGATGCTTCGACAGCTTACATGTACCATTGCCATTTGCTTCACCATGAAGACGATGGGATGATGGGGCAATTTATAGTTAGTGATATACACACCGGTATCGAAAATGTTTCAAAGCAAATTTTAGCTATATATCCTAATCCTGCTGATAAACAAATCACAGTGATACCACAAACTATTGGAGATAAGTGTGCTCTAACATTAACCGATATTACCGGGCGGGAAATAGTAAAAAAGGAATACTCGGGAGGAACTAATAATCTCATTTTGGATATTTCTCTGATCAATCAAGGTTTGTATAATCTCACTTATAAAGACACACAGGGAAGTAAAACGGAAAAAATTGTGATCAGTCACTAAATCGACATTGAAACTGTACATTAAGAATATGGTTTGCGCACGATGCAAAATGGTCGTGCATTCTGAGCTTGAAAAGCATGGATATCATCCATTAGATGTATCACTAGGCGAGGTTGATATACAAGAAACCCTCACCCCTCAGCAACACACTGATTTAAATAATGCGCTTTCAAGTTATGGCTTTGAACTTATAGAGGATAAAAAGGCAAAGCTTATAGAGAAGGTTAAAAACGCCGTGATAAATGTTGTTCACTACGATTCGGACAAAGACAACATGAACATATCCGATTACCTGGGACAGAAACTTCAACACGACTACTCCTATCTCAGTAAGCTCTTTTCAGAGATCGAAGGAACAACTATCGAGCAATACCTAATAGCTCAAAGAATAGAACGGGTTAAGGAGTGGCTTTTGTATGATGAAATGACTCTGAGCGAGATAGCTAATAAGATGGGGTATAGTGATGTAGCACATCTCAGTAGGCAATTTAAAAAGGTCACTGGCATAACGCCATCACAGTTTAAACAGTTAAAGGAAAATATAAGAAGGCCATTAGAGGAAATCTGAATTGTTCAAATCATATCCATGATTGTACAAAGAGCTTGGCTTCCGTTGTGAGTATTTTTGTGTTATAAAAAAACCATGACACATACATATCAAATATCGGGAATGACCTGCTCAGGCTGCGCGTCGAAAGTACAAGGACTACTTTCAAAAATACAGGGAGTTGAATCAGTGCAGGTACATCTTGAACTTGGTGAAGCGGAAATATCAATGAATCATCATATACCTACGACTTCATTTCAAGCAGCATTAAAAGACTACCCAAAATATCTATTGACTGAAAAGGTGAAAGTAGAGGTAAAGCCTCAAATACATATCACATCTCTATCATGGATAGAAACATATAAGCCAGTGTTACTTATCTTCTTTTATGTATCAGTCGTGTCGGCTCTTGTTTCAATATCAAGGTCTGGTTTTAATAGCATGCGATTCATGCAGGCATTTATGGCTGGTTTTTTTCTCGTATTCTCTTTCTTCAAGCTTCTTGATTTAAAGGGATTCGTGGCAAGCTACGCCATGTACGACATTATTGCGAAGCGAGTAGCCATTTGGGGATACGCTTATGCATTTATTGAATTCCTGCTCGGGGTGGCGTATCTCACTAACTTTTATCCAATTGTTACTAATGCAGTGACATTGGTAGTAATGGGTGTAAGTCTGATCGGAGTATTGCAAAGCGTACTTGATAAGAAAAAGATACAATGCGCTTGTCTGGGAGCAATATTTAACCTACCAATGAGTACGATTACAATAGTCGAGGATGGGTTAATGATTATTATGTCAGGCTTAATGATTACGTATTTACTCTGAGTTAGTATATGGAACATCATCACAATCATCCAATGTCATCTCCCGATATGCATGAGCATACGGATCACGCTTCTGGCTCTATGGCAGGGCATAATCACAATGACATGATTTCCGATTTCAAGAAACGCTTTTGGGTAGTGTTGGTTTTGACTGTACCAATCATGATACTCTCACCCATGATTCAACATTGGCTAGATCTTCACCTGAGTTTTAAAGGTTCTTCGTATGTACTTTTCGCTCTTAGTACAGTTGTATTTTTATACGGCGGTTATCCGTTCTTTACTGGACTCATCAGTGAGTTAAAGAAAAGGACTCCGGGTATGATGACATTAGTTGCGTTCGCTATAACTTTTGCATATGTATACAGCAGCGCAATAGTTTTTGGTTTGCAGGGGATGGACTTCTTTTGGGAACTTGCAACTTTGATCCTCATCATGCTCTTAGGGCATTGGATTGAAATGCGCTCCGTGGCTGGTGCATCACGGGAACTTGAGATGCTTGTAAAACTCATGCCAGCTGATGCCCACATGGTTCATGGAGATCATGTAATGGATGTAAAGACCGATTCTCTCAAGGCAGGTGATATTATTTTAGTAAAACCGGGCGAGAAGATAGCTGCTGATGGTGAAATCATAGATGGTGATACATACATTAACGAATCTATGCTCACCGGAGAGTCGAAGCCAGTACATAAGCACAGTGGATCGAAGGTAATTGCAGGGTCATTAAACGGAAATGGAGCAATTAGAATCAAGGTAAATCATGGCACCAAAGATTCATATCTCTCACAAGTAATTAAACTGGTGGGGGATGCTCAAAAATCAAAATCACAAACTCATTTGTTAGCTGATCAGGCTGCTATGTGGCTTACGATAATAGCAATTGTCGCTGGAGTAGCCACTTTTCTCGGTTGGTGGCTGAGTGGATACGGGCTTTCATTTGCAATGGAACGCATGGTAACGGTGATAGTAATTTGCTGCCCACATGCACTTGGTTTGGCGGTACCTCTTGTAGTGGCGAAATCTACTGCACTGTCTGCACAAAATGGACTTTTGATAAAGAATCGAACCGCATTTGAAAGCGCCCGAAAAATTACTACTGTAGTTTTTGACAAGACAGGTACTTTAACCGTTGGCAAATTTCTGGTGAATAATATTTTTTCTTATCAAAGCCAATTTTCAGTAGATGAAGTACTGAGGCTTGCAAGCGCTCTTGAAAAAAATTCAGAGCATCCAATAGCGACAGGTATTTTGGAGAAAGCAAGAATTGGAAATGTACAGATACCTCGCGTCGAAAATTTCAAGGCTCTTACAGGTAAAGGAGTCCAAGGCACTATTGACGGTAAAGAGGTTAGCCTAGTAAGTCCAGGGTTTTTAAAAGAAAATGCAATAGTAATACCACAGCAGGCGTCAGTATCAGATGTGGATACGGTAGTTTTTCTACTCGTTGATAATAGACTTGTAGGGCACATTGCACTTTCTGATGCTATCAGGCCAGAGTCTCAAAAAGCGATAGATAGTTTACGTGATGCACATATTAAATCCTTCTTACTGACTGGAGATAACGCGAAGGTTGCTAAAAGTGTAAGTGATTCGCTTAAGATGGATGGCTTCTACGCAGAAGTGCTTCCACACGAAAAACTCGAGAAGATCAAAGAATTACAATCCCAAGGGGAATTTGTAGCCATGACTGGTGATGGCGTCAACGATGCGCCAGCTCTCGCTCAAGCAAATGTCGGTATATCTATCGGTTCAGGTTCTGATATAGCTGCTGAAACATCGAGCATAGTATTAGTTAATAGCAATCCTGAAGACGTCGTAGCCCTCATCATGTTTGGTAAAGCGACGTATAGAAAGATGATCCAAAATTTATTGTGGGCTACAGGATATAATCTTGTGGCGATGCCTTTAGCTGCCGGAGCATTATACTCTGAGGGTATTATGCTTTCACCTGCTATCGGAGCTGTTCTTATGACAGTCAGCACTCTTGTAGTAGCGATAAATGCCAGTTTCCTGAGAATAAAGAAGAAGGATTAGGAATAGAGTCCGTGATCATTAAATACTTCAAAATGTACTTTTCATAATCACTTGGGTTGATCTTTAAACAAACACAGAATAATATTAAATAATGACAGGCGACGAAATCAAGATGATAGGAGGATATCAATTCTCCTCAACTTTAAAGACACTCTCAACTGATACGACGGTGATAAACCTTTCAAATAGAGAAGCCCAAATTCTTGAATTTCTTGCCACACATTTAAACGGTATCGCATTAAGGAAGGAAATGATTACTTCTGTGTGGGGATCATATGATGCTAAAAAGGGGCGAAGTTTGGATGTTTTCATTTCTCAATTGCGTAAAAAACTCTCTTTCGATAAATCTATCGTGATTGAAAATGTGTTTTCAAAGGGCTACACATTAGCCATAAAAAAGCCTAAAACATTCAAGCTTTTTAGATAACAAATAAGTAATATTCCTTACCTTCACAGAGTGAAAAAAATGTCAGCCATATTATTGATTTTCCTATACAGCTGTTCGCTCGTGTGTATAGGAGGAGGCTGCAATTTTCATTTCTGTGGCGGACATCTTAAGGCCGTTTCTTGGGCTCAATCTAGCGATGGTTGCAGTAAAGGTGCTCAAATGCCTGAGGGTTGCTGCAAAGATATTTCCGTAAAATGCAATACAGGTGACCAATCTTTATCAAAAGCTACCGTTGTTAGTATAGTCAAATTTGATGTATCTCAAGATTGTCTATATAGCGAAATAAAGGTTGATTTTGAAATAGCTCCTGCACCTACTGACCATCATTTTATTGGTGAGCCGCCAGGCGTATATTGTTCTCGTCTATATCTTTCCAATCGTCGTTTGCTTATTTGATTTAGTGATTCTACCACTTTCTAATGTGGTATGCCTGTTATTACTCAGAGCAGGCTTCTTGAATTTCTATTTCACCAATTAATATAAGTAAATGAAAAACATACTCGTTTTGTTTGGAGTACTATTAGGCTCCATACAAGTTTCTATAGCTGTAAATAATCAGTCACAAGCGGTAGTTGAATTCACTGCTACTGACACTACTGTTAAGGCTCAACTCAATAACGTGCTGTTAGCATACTATGACGTCAAAGACGCCTTAGTAAAAGACAATGAAAAACTTGCACTCAATAAAGCTAAGGCGTTAGTTGCATCACTGAATGCTGTTGACATGAAGAAGCTGTCACCTGCCGAACATAACTTCTTTATGCCTTTGCAGGAGAAACTATTGTACGATGCCGAGCATATTAGTAAAGCTCCCAATATTGATCACGCGCGTGAGCATTTCAGCTCTCTATCAAAAAATATTTGGTCTTTGACCTTTGCATTCAAGGCAAATAACGGCATACCAGCCTATAAAGACTACTGCCCGATGCAAAAGGCGATTTGGGTCAGTAAAGATGAGGGCATAAAGAACCCTTACTATGGCAGCCAAATGATGAGCTGCGGAAAAGTAACTGACACTTTGAAATAACCCACCCAAACCAAATATTGTATGAAAAAAATAATAGCGCTTAGTGCGATAGTATTGGTATTGCTATCTGCATGTAATAGTAATAAGACAAACAATGATGATAGTCCTGCTACACCATACACTCCACCAGTTGGGGTCGATGGGAAAGTAATAGCTTCGCTCAAACCAGTCATTGATTCATATCTGCAATTGAAAAATGCTCTTTCAGAAGACAATGCAAAATCTGCTGCAAAAGCAGGTAACGAGATCACGAGCAAACTTGAGGCCGTTGATACAGCTGATATGACCAGTCCTCAGCGCACAAAATATAACGAGCTGGCAGATGATCTGAAGGAAAATGCCGAGCACATTGGTAAAAATGCAGATAAGATCGATCACCAGAGAGAGCATTTTGAAATGCTCAGCAAGGATATATATGACCTCGTTAAAGTATTCGGCGGAGGACGCCACTTATATCAAGAATTCTGCCCCATGTATGGTAAAAGTGGTGCATCTTGGGTTAGTGAATCTAAAGAAATCAAAAATCCTTTCATGGGTGCCGACATGCTCAATTGTGGTGAGGTGAAGGAGGAGCTTAAATAATTCTCAGATGCACTGGGTAAAAATCACAGCCATCGTCGTGATCGGCGGACTGTGTACTATTCAGCTTATACAGCCTGCCCGCAATAAAAGTGGGCAGGCTTCTACTAATGATCTTACGTCGGTTGTTCAGGTTCCTGTAAACATTCAGGCTCTCTTAGTTCGATCTTGCTACGATTGCCATAGTAGTAATACAAATTATCTTTGGTACGATTATATTCAACCTGGTAGGTGGTTAGTTGAGTACCACATTCGGCACGGAAAGGCTTCATTAAATTTCAGCGAATTTAGTCATTATTCTGCGCGAAAAAGGATGAATAAATTTCATGCTATTGCTACAAGTATGAAAGAGGAAACAATGCCAATACCATCGTACATTGCATTACACGTAGCAGCTCGTTTGACACCGTCCGAGCGGAAAGAAATATTGAATTGGGCAATTGAGAGTAATGAACGGTGCACTCAAATACGGGATTCTATAGAACATCAAAATTCAAATAATTAAATAACTCAGTGATATGCGCAGCATTTTAATCAGTATAATATTGCTTTTTTCGACTTCCATACATGCTCAAACGGATATGACGGGAATGGATATGAAAGGCATGGATATGAAGACGGATAAAAAGGATAAGAAGTCTAAACGTAGCATGCGTTGGGGAAGAAAAGCACCCTTTATTGATCAAAGCTCGTTATCATCTTCAGGGATGAAAATGATGAAGGTCGATAGTACCCAATTTAACGACACCTTGAATCAAGCACCACTACGCAAGGAAACCCTGCGCGAGGGAAAAGCATCTACTTCTAAATATGAAGGAAAGAAAATACACGCTGCTCCTCCGCATACAGTAAGATATGACTTGTATGTTGATGATACTATAGTGAACTATACTGGCAAAAAAAGGAAAGCAATTGCCATAAACGGTTCCATTCCTGCACCAGCGTTATTTTTCACTGAGGGAGATACAGCTGAAATATATGTGCACAATAAAATGAAGCATGAAACCTCTATCCATTGGCACGGCGTGATACTTCCGAATCAGTTTGATGGTGTACCATATCTTACCACTGCTCCTATTAAACCCGGACAAACACACTTATATAAGTTTCCAGTAGTGCAAAATGGTACATACTGGTACCATTCACACACAAAAGTTCAAGAGCAAAGTGGAATGTATGGAGCTCTCATCTTTTACAAGAGGGAGGAGCCAGATATCAAGCAAGAAGCTCTCGTATTAAGTGATTGGGCGAACATGAGACCTATGGAGATTGATCGTAGCCTGCATAATCAAACAGATTGGTTCGCAATCCGAAAGAACGCTGTACAAAGTTACGGAGAGGCGTTAGTCAAAGGCCAATTAAAGACTAAGTTTCTCAACGAGTGGAAGAGAATGACCGCGATGGATGTTAGCGACGTGGCTTATGACAAGTTTTTCATAAACGGGCAATCCGAAAGTACGTTATCAAAATACAAAGCTGGAGATAAAGTCATGTTGCGTATTATAAATGGAGCAGCTTCTAGTTACTTCTGGTTGAATTGGGGAGGTGGAAAAATAACAGTAGTGGGGAATGATGGAAACGATGTACAGCCTGTAGAAGTGGATAGGCTAATTATTGCCGTTGCTGAAACTTACGATGTAATTGTTACAATTCCTGATTCCGGAAGTTATGAATTTCTAGCTACTCCCGAGGACAGAACTAAATCAAGTTCTATATGGCTCGGCACGGGGGAAAGGCATCCTGCCACACCTTTGGGTAAACTAAAATACTTTGCCGGAATGAAAATGATGAATGACATGATGGCTATGAACGGAAATATGAAGAAGATGGACGGCATGCAAATGACTAATCAGGTGATGGACATGAATACCGTTATGTATCCTGAAATTTCAGGTGAAGAAAAGAGCCATAAGAAGCATAAAAAGGCAAAAGAAAAAGCTCAAAACCAATCTATGGGAAACATGGACATGTCGCATGACTCTACTATGAAGGGCGATGAAAACATGAAAATGAACCATCCTATTGCTCACAGCGATAGCATGTCTGATATGAATATGGAGACTAATAGTGCTGATATAGTTACGTTGAATTACGGAATGCTGAAATCACCCAACAAAACCACCTTACCCAATTGGCCCACTCGTACCCTTTACTTTGAGCTAACAGGAAATATGAATCGATATGTCTGGACCATCGGAAACAAGACTGTTTCAGAATCCGACAAAATTTTAATTCATAAAGGAGAGAATATCCGCATCATACTTTACAACAATACTATGATGCGACATCCTATGCACTTACATGGTCACGATTTCCGAGTGTTGAACGGACAAGGTGACTATGCACCACTGAAGAATGTTCTTGATATTATGCCGATGGAGTCGGATACGATTGAATTTGCAGGAACTGAGTCCGGTGATTGGTTCTTCCATTGCCATATCCTGTATCACATGATGAGTGGTATGGGGCGAATTTTCAGCTATGCAAACTCTCCTGCAAATACGGAACTACCTAATCCTAAGTTTGCTCAGCGGAAGTTATTTCAAGATGACAGGGAGTTTCATACAATGCTAAAGGCTGGCATAGAAAGCAATGGGACTGATGGAGAATTTATGCTCGCCAATACACGTTGGAAAATGTCTACAATGTGGCATTTAGGATGGCATTCGGAACATGGATTTGAAAGCGAAACATCTATTGGGCGATATTTTGGAAAGATGCAGTGGTGGTATGTATTCGTAGGGTTCGATTTGCACTATAAAACGATGAGTGCTGATATGAAAAAATCGCCATTGGATTATTTAATCGCCCCAAATATATTCGGAAGCGAGTATAGGAATATGTTTGGTCAGATCAGTGACAAAAACAATCGGCATACTGCAATCATAGGGGTTCAATACACATTACCTATGCTGCTAATAGCTGAACTGAGAGTTGATCTTAATGGGAAAGTGAGGATTCAATTGAGCAGAGAGGATGTTCCAATCACAAAAAGATTACGCTTTAATATCATGCTTAACACAGACAAGGAGTATGCGATTGGACTCAGGTATATTTTGCAAAAATACGTCTCAGTTTCTACCCATTATGACAGCGATATGGGTTTGGGAGCTGGTTTGACGATAACCTATTAAATCTGCTTTTTATTTGTTAATTTTAAAGAAGCACAAAAAATGTTTATGATTCGAATAATCGTCTTAGGTATTGTTTGTTTATTAATGACAATAGGAGTTTCGGGGCAATCTTATGTTATCACTCCAAACGATACATTATCCGCAGATGCCTATAAAGAAGATTTGACAACTCTGACCATTAATCAGGTTAATACGTCTTCTGATTCAATTACTCTAAAGTGGAAAAAGGTAAGTGCCACCTATCCTGCAAATTGGGATTTGACTGTTTGTGATAATAGGATTTGCTACGGATCACTTGTTGATAGTGGAACAATGATTAAGATTGCTTCAGGAGAGTCGGCACTCCTTTTAATACACTGTACAGGACATGTTAATTACGGAACCGCAATTGTACGTTACGCTCTTTGGGATGCCGCAAATCCTTCCGTTAAAGATACCTTAACATATATTTTCAATGTTACACTTACGGGGATCTCTCCAATAATGGTAGAAAAAGCTACTGCATGGTGTATCGGAAATACTTTATATCTGAATGGCGATGTTTCTAGCTTGGATGCGATAACTATCATAGACCAAAGCGGCAAAGAAGTATATCGCTTTAACGTCAATGATCAGTCCACCTTTGATATTTCTGGTTTGGCACCTTCTATTTACTACATGCAAATGCATGACCGCAAAAATACCTCTTGCATTAAACTCATCAAACAATAATTTATGAAAAGAATTTTTATTCTACTATTCATATCGACACTAACAATATCCGCTTTAGCACAATCGGGAATAACATGGTCAATGGGCATGGATGTAGCCCCCAATACTTACTCAAATATGCATCCCCGCGTTGTAATGGATGGTACAGGAAATCCAATGCTTGTATGGGGCAGAATGAATGATGAAGCAGTATTCTTTTCAAAATGGACAGGTAGTTCTTTCTCTACTCCAGTTAAACTTAATCCTTCATGGCTTACGGTTGCTACAGCCTCATGGATGGGGCCTGATCTTGCTGCCAAAGGGGATACAGTGTACGTTGTCGTCAAGCGTACCCCAGAATCATCAGACACTAATCACACGTACATCCTGCGCTCATTTAACGGTGGAGCGACATTTTCAGCTCCAGTACAAATAGAGCATATTGCAGATAGTTTTTCTAGGTTTCCAACAGTAACTATAGATGATTCGGGAAATCCCGTAGTAGCTTTCATGAAGTTTGACAACATGTTTATGAATGCTCGTTGGGCTGTAACTAAATCCTCAGATTACGGAAGCTCATTTAGTCAAGACACAAAAGCAAGTGGTTGGAGCGGAAGCACATCGACAGTGTGTGATTGTTGCCCGGGGTCATTGGTTTTAGATGGTAATACATCCGCAATGCTTTATCGTGATAATCTCAGCAACATCCGCGACATGTGGGCTGGTATTTCATCTAACGGGAGTGCCAGCTTTGACAATGGTTGTAGCGTTGATAATACCAGCTGGATGATAAATACATGTCCATCTAGCGGACCTGATGGAGTGATTATTGGAGATACCTTATATACTGTGTTTATGAGTGCAGGCTCAGGAAATACTCGTAGTTATCTTAGTAAGTCATCTATAAGTAATGTGGGTGTAAATTCAGTTACTAATTTAACTGGCAGTATTCCTGGCCTTAGCCAACAGAACTTCCCTAGAATAGATAAATACGGTAAGGCTATTGCGATAGTTTGGAAACAATCGGTCAGCGGCAATGCTCAAGTACCCGTACTTTTTACTAAGAATGTAGATAGCCTCACATTTGCATACGATACTATCACGCTAACCAATGCAACAAATGCAGACGTTGCGGTTGGCAATGGAAAGGTATTTGTGGTATGGGAAGATGACAACTCGGGTACTGTTAAGTACCGTTCAGGAACCTTCACTCCTGATACGGTGACTGTTCCATTAGGTATTACAACATCACAGACTACACAGAATGTATCGGTTTATCCAAATCCGACATCCGGCAAATGGAACATTACTGGATTTTCACCAGATAAATTAACCACTGTTGTCTTGTATGATGCCCTTGGAAATGCTATTCAGATCTATTCATCAAACAATGCGGTTAGAATGCCTATTTCAATTGGTGATAACAGTCTTTCTTCGGGGTGCTACATCTTAAAAGTGTCGAGTCCGACGGAAAACCAAATCATTAGATTAATAAAGGACTAAAAGCGGGTCGGATATTGGATTATGTGTCCATCTGATATTCTGTACAATCTTCGTCTCCTTACTTGGAAGTAAAATCCAATTTGCAGGTTTATTTGAATTTGTAATATGATGTGTATTCATACTGTCTACGGTGGGTAATACACTTGTATTATGAGACAGATAAAACCGTTATGAAAAGGACAAATCCCATTACAATAATTCTCGCTACGCTTGCTCTCGTTGGATATCTTGGGATTGTTATTCTCGCACCTATTCATGTCGCACACATGGCAGAAATGGGTATGCCAATGCAGAACTGCCCGTTTGCTGTTGGTGAACACAGTTTGTGTGCAATGGATTTATTCCAACACATTACCGTCTGGCAAGCGTTCTCAAATGCTCCAATTTCAACACTGCAACTCCTTTCCATTGTGGCTGTTATAGTTCTTGCTTCATGGCTCTGGTATTACTCACCACCTTTACTTAGGCAACAACTGTATGTAAAAAGGCAACGAAGTAAATCAATCGTATCGTTCTACCAAGAGCTATTCTCGCAAGGTATTCTTCACCCGAAGGCTCCTTAAAGTATTAGTTGTTTCTTCATTAACTACTTAACTTAAAACAACTATGAAAAATACAAATCTACTCTACGGAGTTATTGGTCTAGTTCTCGGTATCGCTATTACAAGTCTCGTGTGCTGGAGCAATCACCACAAAGATGCTCTTATGCAATCAAGTATGAGTGGTATGCATCAAATGGCAGATGGCTCAATGATGGTGAACAATGGTAGTGATATGTCTTCAATGATGGAGGACATGACAGCAGGACTACAAGGCAAGACTGGCGATGCGTTCGATAAGGAGTTTCTTGCTGAAATGATTGTCCACCACGAGGGTGCAGTCGCTATGGCAAAGCAAGTTTTCGCAGTCTCAAAGCGACCAGAACTTATTAAGCTTGCTAATGCCATCATCTCTGCACAGACTTCGGAAATCAATATGATGCAGGGTTGGCAGAAGACTTGGTTTAATCAATAGAGTCAGTTCGTAGTAAAGGGAGTACCCTCAATAACTTGGGGGTACTTTTTCATTGAAAATATTGCGTTTAGATGTCTAAATTATAGTTGGGGGCCTTCGGCATTATTCCTAGTGCTATATTTTGAAAAGGCACGTTTGGTTTGGCAAGCGACGTAAGAATAGCCAATT
Source organism: uncultured Chitinophagaceae bacterium (assembly GCA_964571705.1). GTDB lineage: Bacteria > Bacteroidota > Bacteroidia > Chitinophagales > LD1 > UBA1941. The sequence continues at coordinate 21,722 of CAZNDJ010000001.1, read as the reverse complement.
CTTTCGAAACGACCACTTGATTCCCCTGACTTGACCAAATCTTTTTTGAGATTATTTTTCAATGACATTTTACAAATGCTGAACAACAAAATCCTTGCAGTATAGTTTTATCATGTCTCGAACGCGTCTAAATTCCGCCATAACTTGCTCATCAGTGCCCTTTGCCTTTGCAGGATCGGGAAAGTCATGGTGAATCTTCATCGCCCTTGTCGGAAAGTAAGGGCACCGCTCCTTTGCGTTGTCGCATACAGTAATGACAAAATCGAAGTCTATGTGCATGAACTTTTCCATCAAGTCTGAGGTGTGCGCCGATATATCTATCTCGTCTTCTTTCATCACCTGTACAGCTTTGAGGTTGACGCCGTGCGCTTCGATACCCGCGCTATATACCATTGCCTTGTATCCAGCGAAGTGCTGAAGATATCCTTCTGCCATCTGGCTTCGACAGCTATTTCCCGTACAGAGTACCAAAATCTTTTTCATACCACCTCTTATTTGCAGCAATTAGTACCGCAACAAGCGGCTTTTTCAAGCGGCTTTTCAGCATATACGGTAATGCTGAATATGCCATTACTGCCCGACTTGAAAGCGTTAATGTCCTCAGTGTCCAGATAGTTCTTCAATATGTCATCAGGGATTACGATGGCCTTTTCTTTTTGGATGGATACATTTGTAAATCCTTTTGAATGGATGAGTTCCATATATACATCCTTCTGCACTGCACCAGACACGCATCCCGCGTACATTTCCGCGTCCCTTCTCAAGGCTTCTGGCAAGCTGCCCACAAGCACTACGTCCGATATACTAAAATGGCCGCCGGGCTTTAGCACGCGGTATATTTCCTTAAAAACCTCAAACTTGTTCGGTACGAGGTTCAGGACGCAGTTGCTTATGATCACGTCAGAAAAATCCGCAGTCACGGGCATCTTCTCTATGTCGCCCTGCCTGAATTCTACGTTTGTATAGCCCAATTTCTCGGCATTCGCGCGTGCCTTTTCAATCATGGCTGTGGTAAAGTCAATGCCGATGATTTTGCCAGTATCTCCGGCCTCAGACCTGGCTATAAAGCAGTCATTGCCAGCTCCGCTTCCCAAGTCAATTACGATATTGCCTTTCTGTATTTTGGCAAACTGCGTAGGTAGCCCGCACCCCAAGCCCAAGTCCGCATCGGCGTTATATCCTTTCACTTGAGTATAATCATCTGTCATGATGTTGTATACATCCGTAGAACAGCATCCTGAGCCACAGCACGAAGATTGGTTAGTTTCCTTGTCCTGTAAAGCTATCTCGTTATATTTCTGCTTTACGAGTTCCTTTAATTCCATTTCTGTTTGCATAGTATTTATTTAGTGTTATGAATAATCGTTATTTTACGATAGGTAGCTGCAAAAAAATATCAGCAACAATTTTCTTTTGCTCCCTGATATGCCGAGAAGAGTTCGGTGAGATAATTCTTGGCGATAGACCACTCCTTTTCATCGATGCAGTAACATACTTTAGCGCCATCAATATCTCCCTTAATCAATCCAGCTTCCTTTAGCTCCTTCAAATGCTGTGATACGGTACTTTGGGATAGCGGTAGTTCATCTACTATATCGCCGCAAATACAAGCCTGCTTTTGAATAAGGAGCTTTACAATAGCTACGCGAGCAGGGTGTGACAGGGCTTTCGCGTACTTTGCTACGCGATTATCCTTGACGGTAAATTCTTCTGACTTCGTAAGACCCATTTTCAAATATATATCGTAAAGTTACGATTATTAATTAAAAAACCAAATTCTAACTTGTCTCTTATGTAAATACAAAAATGGCCGCCTTTTTCAAGACGACCACTTGAACCTATGAAAATTTGTGACAAGGATCTTTAGTGAGAAACCGTAATTTTTTGCTTCTTGATAGCTGCCTCCTTCGCTATATATAACGTATACAATCCGGATGGTAATGAACTGACGTCTATTGGGCTAATGTTTTCGATCTGCCCGGTTATTACTTTTTGACCCATCAAGTTAAAGATTGAATATTGAGAATTATTGTCTATTCCATCAATGTATAACTTATCAGAAACTGGATTAGGATAAAGCTTTAAATCCTCGCTAGCTATATTCGCGATACCTGTAGTGGCATTTCGCTCTCCAACGTATACATTCTTGACCTCAAAGGTTCCTGTTCCAGGAAAGACCGAATTAAACTCTATCTGCATATGCGGATATTGGACTAGATCAAACTGCAAGTGTTTCCAACTAGCGTCTGGTACATACCAGTAGGCCGATAAACCGCCTGTACAATTTCTATTACAAGCGATATTCATTTGAATTGCATTAAAGATTGTTGTATTGATGCTATCGTAATAGCCTAGATCAAGTTCTGGTACACAGCCAGTGGAATCATCTGCTGTAATACGGAGATCAAAGCTTATAGTAGGGTGATTAAGAGAATTGGTATTGAAAAATGGTGAATAGAGAAAGGCATGAACATTTGTCTGATTGTGATTGTCAACTTCGATAGTTCCAGTTGTTGTATTGTGATACCATGTGCCAGTCGTTACGGTCCAACCGTTGCACTGGGAGCTGACATCAAAGCTTTCAGTATAGGGAAAGGTAGAAATCTGAGCGCAAGCCCAAAAGCTCACGATCATTGTAAAAACGAGGGTAGAAAGGTTTTTCATTTGTATTGTTTAGGGTTATTAAAAATTCTTTGAGAGTAGATCGTATGAAACATTTACGCCTCTATGCTTGATCTCGCCAACACTTGCGCTGAAATATGAGGTATCTCGGCCAGCGATGAAGATGCCACAGTTAAAAGTTCCAGCCTGCACAGTAGTAGGTACATCCTTTCCTAATACACGGATAGTATCGCTACCGAATCCTTGTGAATAGACTATCCAATAGGAATTCGCTGGCGCGTTAAAATCGGCTGAATAGTTTTGACTTGTTAGAATCAGATTCGCATTATCAGAGTAGTAAAGCTTGCCGTTATCAAAGCGTTCAAAGGTTTCATAGCCGGGTGTGAGAAATCTATTGCTAGAGGTATCAGCTTCAATAAATACATTCTGAATTGAACTTTTCCTATACGTAACTGTATAAAGCGTATCTGGGTAGTATGGATTAGGTAAAATCCTGTAGACTAGTTTATGCCCATCAGTCAGAAAATTCGCTGCTACAGTCTGCGTCGGATTATTTTTAGTGCAACTTGAAGCGAATAGGGTAAGAATGGAAACACAAGAAAAAAGTAGAGGTTTTAAATATCTCATGGTGTATGGTTGGGATTATGCCTACTCTGTTTCAGCTTTTCGGCAAACGCTGTTTTTAGCAACTGTTCGATAAAACTAAAAAAGAAAAACTAATTATGGCAAATTTGCCACATTTAATTCGGTGTTTTTCTCCAACTATTACTAGATGGAGCGAAAAAAGCACTATATCCGTGACAACTCAGAAATTGAAGCATTCGGCAAGCGCGTCAGAAAGCTAAGGACTGATAAGAAAATGAGCATGCAAGAGCTGGCAAATTTGGCGGATATAGAATATAGCCAGATAAGTAGAATTGAGAGGGGATTGATCAACACAAGTCTCAGCAACGTTTTTGCTATAGCTAAAGTTTTGGATGTTTCCGCTAAAGAGCTGTTTTAAGAGCAAACAAGCATTCAATCATGTATAATGATGCCCATATGTGAACATTTTCTCCATCTATAATTTGTTTTTTGGGCTAAATCATTTATATTTTTATAGCATAAAATCAATAAGATGGGATATGAACTAACGACAAACACAATCGCTTTACCATGTAAAAATGGAACAAACCTTATATTGTCTTTAACTGAAGATTCAGGGCGAATTGTGACCCGAAGCAAAATAGATACTGTTTTTGGAGTGCAGCATCCGGGAATAGTACTCGGTAAGGATCAGTATGGACGCAGATGGATTGCTCACCACCATTATAAAAATAGTTATCCAACTATTGATTGTGAGGAAGTATATGCTGATGGCAATGAAGTAACCTATTCTTCTAAAGCTACATCTTTCAGCCAATATGAAATTTTGAAACGAGCTTTACATTACTGGTGGAATGGAACCTCATACGCGCTATTCTCTCAAAATTGTCAGCATTTCGTAAACATAATAGCCATAGGAGAGCACAAAAGTGATGCAATCGAAGAAGCTACAGATGCTATGTTGCTTGTATCAGGGTTAAGCACGTTGGTTGGTTTATTTACAGGGAATAAAGGACTTGTACAATTTGGACTAGGAGTAGGTGCGATTGGTGGTGCTACCAAATTTGTGAATAGACAATCTTCTAATAATGCATTACCCCCTTATTCAGGACAACTGCAATTTTAAGTCAGTAACTGGTAGCATCAGGCTATATAGAATCTAGCACTATGGGAAGTACGTCGGTTTTGACATTGACCGAAGATGATTACGTTTTTTATATGTTTAGAGACCTAGCACTGAATGGACGGCTTGGTACTCCTTCGATCATAAGTTTAAGATAGAACTGCCGATTGGGTAAATTTATAAAGTCCTCGAGTCCAAACTCTGGGAACATTTCTTTACTCATAAACATTGCATCTTCAGTTCCTATTCTAAAGGTCACTATACTACCTGCATTGCCTAAAATTGCTTGTCTTATTTCGTCCTCCAATTGGTGCATATATTGATGGGCGAGAATCATTCCTACCTTAAATTTTCTCAGCTCGGAAAACATATTTACCAAGGACAACGTAGTAAAGTTGTGAAATTCGTCCATATAGACCATAAATGGAATTCTATTGATTTCTTTAGTATCAACACGGCTAAACGCGGCTGAACTTATGGAGCTTATTAATAATGCCCCTAGTATGTGAGCTGCATCTTCGCCAATATGACCTTTAGAAAGGTTTACTAAGATAATCCTCTTTTCATCCATTGCCTTTCGCAGCGAAATCTCATTCTTGTTTTCTATTAGAACTCGTTTGATTACGGGATGGGCCAGCATACCGCCGATCTTGTTAAGTACCGGTAACAAATCATATTTATTGTAGTTTGAAAATTCCTTTGTCCAGAATTCTTTAACACTTGGGTTTTGTATAAATTTTATTGCTTCATGCCTAAAGGCCTTATCCAGTAACAATTTGGGTATATGGTCTATAGTTGCCGATGGTTGATCAAGTAATGTAAGTACCGCATATCTCAGGATATGTTCAAGTTTTACTCCCCACGCGTCATGCCAGAGTTTTTTAAACACCTCAATGATGCTTGATGCCACTAGGGAGCGTTTCTCGTACGAAACTTTTCTAAATGGGTTATACCTTAGAGATAAATTTTTGTCTGGAACATTTAAATACAGAACATCCTTAATGCGCTCTTCTGGTATTTCTGAATGTATCGATTCTACCAAATCACTGTGAGGATCAATGAGGCATAGACCTCTGCCAGCCTTAACGTCTTGCAGTATCATCGTCTTCATCAAACTTGACTTACCACTTCCTGTCTTGCCTAATATATACATATGCAGCAATCGATCCTCTTGGCAAATGCCGAAGACTTTCTCGCTATTTCGGAAGAGAAGTTTTGCGAAATATGTGATGTTGGGGTCGGAATGCATGCCTAATTATTGTCCATAAAACACATAAGATGTAGCCCCAAACCTTTGCTATGACTAGCAAGGCTCTTTTTGCATTGTCATTTGTTAGGGTCTCCAATCAATTTCACTCAGCGGATATACTCACCTCGTTATTGAATTAACCACATGAGGTGATATAATGAATACGCTACACAATAAATCTGAAGAAGATATTCAAAATGTACCCAAGGAGGGGCAGCCAGATTTATTGTGTAGCAACAAAAAATCTTCAGGCTGCCCCTCTTTGAGTTTGGAGTTCATTCCGAATCATGAGGCGGTCGAAAAGGTGTATGACTACCTTTTCAATCTTATTAGAAAAGATCATGAAAACTATGAATCCAACACAAACAATTGCAATTTATGCCAGAGTGTCGACCTCCAACCAGGAGGATCAAAAGACAATTCAAGCACAGGTTCTTGCCCTTAAGGAGTATGCTCATAAAAACGATTTATGCATTGTAAAAGAATATATGGATGATGGCTGGAGTGGAGATAGTTTGGTACGACCTGCCCTTGACCAAATGAGGATGGATGCCAAGCTCAATATATGGGATGGCGTTCTTTTATATGATCCAGATCGTCTAGCAAGACGTTATTCTTATCAGGAATTGGTAGGGGATGAGTTAAAAGAAGCTGGTAAAAAACTTTTATACGTTACCACCCCTGCGCCTCAAAACAGTATCGAAAAGATTCTGTTTGGGGTTCAAGGATTATTTGCAGAGTATGAACGAGCAAAAATTGCCGATCGCTTTAGGTTGGGAAAAATCCGCAAGCTAACTGAGGGGCACGTAATGACTACCGAGGCACCATTTGGGTATACCTTCATCCCTAATCAAGGCAAGAAAGGTGATCTCACCTTTCAACATGGATTTTATAAGATCAACCCTGAAGAAGCTAAAATTATCAAGAACATATTCGAGTGGGTGGCTTATGAAAAGCTGACTATCAGTAGTGTAATAAGGAGATTGCGGGATTTGGGCATTGAGCCGAGAAAAAGCAAGCGGAAAGTTTGGGCTACCAGCACATTGAGTACTCTATTAAAAAACAAAACTTTTATTGGAGAGGCACATTATGGGAGGTTAATAGCAGTTGTTCCACTTAGACCGCTTAAGCAAGAAACTTACCGAAAGAATAAAAAATCAAGTAGAAAAATCGCACCTGAGTCAACTTGGTATAAAGTTAAGGTCCCAGCTATTATTGACGAACAATTATTTTATCGTGCACAAGAAGTTATCAAAGAGAACTTTGCAAAATGTGTACGTCACACGAAAAATCAATACCTGCTGTCCGGTAAGATTTATTGCATATGCGGATCGCGTCGTGCTGGTGAAGGACCGCAAAAGGGTAAACATCTCTATTATCGATGCACCGATAAGGTTAAGAGGTTTCCACTTCCTAGGCAATGTTTTGAAAAGGGTGTGCTAGCGAGATTGAGCGATGATCTAATATGGGACTATATACTCAATTTTCTTAAGACACCTCAGCAAGTTGCTCTACAGGCTACACGCAATATAAACACCTTGCAACTGAATAGTCCTAAGCCGGAAGTTAAAACGGATAAAATTGAAGCTGAACTAAAAAAGTATCAGAGTCAAATTGAGCGTTATACCCAAACCTACGCTACGGGTATTATAACAATGGATAAACTTATTGATTATACAAATCCGTTGAAGGAAATTATAAAAAAATTGTCTCAGCAATTGGATGCTGCCAAAGCAGAAATTGAGAAACCAGCAAGTATACCTTTTTCAAGAATCGAGCAACTTCAGCCCCTATCCGAAGAGTGCATCAAAAAACTGGAGGGTTTGAGTTTTGTCGAAAAAAAGTACATAATTGATTTACTGATAATTAAGGTAATAGGATGCAAGCAAGAATTAAAACTAAATGGTCATGTGCCAATAAATATAAATGAGTATGTCGAATTGTTCACTAACGGTAGGTACAGTTGGGAATCAATTCGACATTTCCCACCTGTAGATCGCGCAACTGTTCCTTTTGAATTCATCATAGATACAACTCTTGATTACTAGTCATTAATATACTCATATTACTAAAGAGCATTGGAAAATCAGAGACCCGAATAATTGCTCATGCATAACCCATAGTGTCGATTTCATAAAAACTTTAGATTTTATTCAGAAAGGTTTTATCTAAAGCTCAAGTAGTTTTTATCTCAATATGCCAAGCTTTTCAGAAACATTCAAAATGAAAAGCAAAATTGAAACTTTCTCAAGCGTTATGAGATCCTTTGAGCATAAATTCGATATGAGATTGGCATTCACTGATTTTCTGACGATGACTATCTGTGCATTTGGGCAAAAGCCTGGTACTGGTATTTCTTACGATGAAAGTTTGTATCTGGAAACCATTGCCAAGTACAAAAATGACAAGGTTAGATTCGAATTTCCTAAACTACTATCATTACTTATATCAGAAATGACCGAACGTATGCATAGTACATCTGAGGGTTGGGATATCCTCGGGGAATTTTACGAAATGAATTTGGCAAGTAAAACATTGTCCCAATTCTTTACTCCTTGGCCCATTTGTGAGTTTATGGCTCGCTGCAATGCTGATAACGCATTGCAAAATTCTGAGTCTGACAAAAGGATACGAATTCTTGATCCGGCATGTGGCAGTGGACGAATGCTTATGGCATCTTCACGAGTATTTGGGTCTCAACATGAATACTATGGAATAGATATAGATCAAACTTGCGCCAAGATCACAAGCATAAATTTATTTTTGTCCGGGCTGTTTCGTGCCGAGGTAATGTGGGGGAATGCGCTTAATCACACAGATTTTCGAGGTAGTTATTTCACTTCTATAATTCCTTTTGGACTTTTCAGAATCCAAGAAAGAGAGAAATCGAAACTGTGGAATATATTGGATTCTACTGCATCGGAGTACAAGAAGCCTACAAATCATCCTCCTGACTCCGCATCAAAGAAATATCCAGATGGTTCACAATTGCAATTCTTTTAAACAGTTTATTCCCATCAATCAGCCTGATAACATCAGGCTTTTTTTATGTTCCGTTTAAAACAATTTTATTTTGTTTTTATCTTCTAAGACGGATAATCTTTCTGTCTTTGAATGAAAGGATTAATTCATTCGTTCTTAGAACGATAAAACTTTTCATACGCTTTCATATTTCGTTGAAGTATAGGTTACCACTTGAAAAAAAATTGACACGGTGGCAAATATACGGGTCTACAAAATCTATAGTGTAAAGAATATCATCGTAAGATATTAGTTAAGCGAGATGTTCTTTATGCATACAAGGTTCAATCAATTACGTCAGTATCGAAGAAAGACACGACTAAATCAGTCAGATATTTCATTTCTGATTGCAAATAGCGATACCTCTATCGTTTCTCGATGGGAGCAAGGACTACGTACTCCAAGTACATTGTTACTTGTTCTTTACCATTTACTATTCGATCTTCCTGTAGGCGTTCAAGTGGAAGCTCAAAAGGGAGAATATATTCCAAGGATTCAAGAAAGAATCCATCTTCTTATTGATGATCTTAAAACCAGACGTACTTCTCAAAAAGTTCAAGATCGTATCAGCTTCTTAGCAGAGACCCTTACTAAGTTAAATTCTTGAATTTATGCTTGAAGATACAATGATTACTCTCGCTCTATATCCAAACGATAGAGGACTGGGTTACGCATGTTTGGAAAATCAAAAGACCATTCTAGACTGTGGTATGGTAGCTGTGTCTGGATTGCCAATTCTAAATCATAAAATATTGGCTCGGGTTAAACGGTTCGTTGATTTTCATGAACCAACAATTATTGTCTTACGTCAGCAAGGCATAAATAAGTCCAGAACTGGAGGGCGTATTAAGGAACTCGAGCAAAGTATTTTGGACTATGCGGAGAGCGTTAGAATTCCAACTTACCAATACACACGTGAACAAATTCAAGAAGTATTTGAACTCTATGGACGTTCATCAAAATATCATATAGCAAAGCAACTCATCATATGGTTTCCAGAACTTTCATCTCGTGCTCCCAAAATTAGAAAGCCTTGGATGAATGAAGGATATAATATGGGTGTTTTCGATGCTATCTCATTAGCAATTACTCATCACTATTTGAACTAGCTATGAAGGTGCTAATTGCATGTGAAGAAAGCCAAGAAGTATGTAAAGCATTTCGAGCAAAGGGTCATGAAGCTTATAGTTGTGATTTACAGCGGTCTTCGGGTGGTCGCCCCGAATGGCACATTCAAGGTGATGTACGGCATTTGTTGGACAAGAAATGGGATTTAATCATTGCACACCCTCCCTGTATAAGAATCGCAAATTCTGGGGTTATGTGGTTAAGCAAACGTAATCTTTGGCTTGAGATGAATGCTGCATGTGAATTTTTCTAACCTCTTTGCTGAAATCGGTAAACGTGGAGTTAAGGTGTGCATTGAAAATCCCATACCTCACAGTTATGCTACAGCACTTATTGGCAAATATGATCAACTTATTCAACCGTTCATGTTCGGACATCCAGAACAAAAATCTACTTGTTTATGGTTATTCAATCTGACTCCTCTCAAGGAATCCCATAACGTTCTACATGTAATGAAAATGTTACCTAAGAAAATGCAACAACGGTTGCATTACTTACCTCCAGGACCCAATAGATCCAAATTACGCTCTAAGACATTTTATGGGATAGCTCAGGCGATGGCTGATCAATGGGGTTAATGTCATGTCAAAAATTCGGGCCTATAGCGAAATGTAAGGATTCAATACACTGTACTGGAACAATCACCATAAAAACTATACAGATGAATATAGCAGTAACACGAAAACTTAAGATTTGCTACAGTCACTATCAAAAATCTAGAAGAAGACATCCTGTGATCAATCTAAAGGGTCATTACCTAGAGAAATTCGGATTTACAGTTGGTGGCTATGTTGATCTCACAGTGTCACAAGATAAGATAGTCATACAAAGGCGAACTCAGAATTAAGGTCCAACATATTGGACCTTTTTTATTACACACAGATGTATAGTCTAATGATTATCTGTCAAAAATTCGGGTCTGTTATCCAGCTTTTCTAAAGCATAGACTAAAAGAAAATTCATTAACAGAAAAACTAAAATTATGGAAAAGGCAAACTTAGATGTCTATCAGATTGTTACTGACAAAATCATTGCTCTTTTGGAAGGTGGAACAATTCCTTGGCGTAAACCATGGACTGATGCTGGCTTACCTAGAAATCTTGTAAGCAAGAAAGCGTATCGGGGAGTAAATGTGTTCCTATTAGCAAGTCTTGGTTATAAGCAAAACCTCTTTGTGACCTTTGAACAAGTCAAAGCTCTTGGAGGCTCGGTGAAAAAAGGGGAGAAATCCCAAATGGTTGTGTTTTGGAAGTGGATCGATGTAAAAACACCCGACACTACGCCACCGGACGAAAAGAAGCCACAAAAGCCCATACTGCGCTATTACAACGTGTTTAACATTGCACAGTGTGATGGTATACCGCAAGATCAGATACCCGTACTTACACGTCCTAACGAGCCGATAGAGGCATGCGAGAGTATTGTTCGAGATATGCCTAACAAACCAACGTTTCAGCATCACGAAAATGAGGCATACTACGAACCGTCCACAGATATCCTTAATATGCCGGACATAGAATATTTTGTAGAAAGCGAGGCATACTATGCAACTCTCTTTCATGAACTAGTACATTGCACCGGGCATCAAAAACGACTCAATAGGATTGATCTGGTCGAAAATACTCGGTTCGGTTCCTATGAATATTCTACCGAAGAACTCGTGGCTGAAATAGGCTCGTGCTACCTTCAATCATTAACAGGAATCGTCCGCAATGATATGGCTAATAGTGCAGCTTACATTCAAGGATGGTTAGCTAAGCTCAAAAACGACAAACGTTGCATTATTAATGCCAGTGGCCAAGCCCAACGTGCTACAGACTACATTCTTAATATTCAAAAAGAAACATCCAAACCTATTCCTCAACTAGAAGCAGAAACTGTATGAGTCCGCGAGTTTTCTGGGATGAATTGACTGAGAGTCATTCAATTACTCTTATAGAGTTCCCACGCGACAAGGAATACGTAGCCGAGGTATTTATCAAGGATGATGGCTTTCTGTGGTACAGCGTGCGCCGGTATTCTTATTTTCCGACTAAATCAATACTCATACGGGATGCTTATGCATTAAACTGCAAAAGCCCTAGACCGTATAAACCAGGTCAATCCTGTGACGGGTCGATAACTGCTCCAGCGATACATCTTTACAAGCAACTTTGCCTAGCACTTCAGGCCGATCCTATTCTGGTCTACAATAAGGCTTACGAAGACAGTATCTTTACTGAAGGGCAGCTAGCAGAAATTTCGCTATTTGCCGAATGGCAGGGTGTAGAAATCATCGATAAATGGGAATCTAAGGCCATTAAGTTAGTCTTGGAAAGTCTACACGAGGTAAATTACCATCAATTGGCTAATGCACTGGATGAATACATACCAGCGTAAATGAAACCACTAAATGTTTGTGCAGGGTTTGTGCAGAAACAAAAAGGGCAGTCAGGATTGCTCCTAACTGCCTCATTCTGTTGTCGGGGTACCAAGATTCGAACTTGGGACCCCCTGCTCCCAAAGCAGGTGCGCTAACCGGACTGCGCTACACCCCGAACTTTTATTTGTCTCTGCGCGGTGAGAGAGGGATTCGAACCCTCGGTACAGTTTAACCCGTACGTCAGTTTAGCAAACTGGTGGTTTCAGCCTCTCACCCATCTCACCATTATGGTAGCCTAGACCTCCCTTCCTTTCAGATGGGGACGCAAATATAGAAAAATCCCGACACCCGCTAAATTTTTTTGAATGAAAATATTGCAGGCTCATTTGACACCGGGTTTATAAAAAAAATCGGGGCCCCCACCAAAGACAAATGAGGACCCCTTCCTTTAACCCTGAGAGCTGATCCGGTATCTCCGGCTATATCTTTATGCCGCTACAGGCTGGCGTGCTATGACGTCATCATAAAATGTAACGAGTCCCGTCTCCGTATCATAATATGCTCCCACTATCCCGATCTCGCCCCGGCGTATCATATCCGCCAGGAGGTCACTGTTATGCATGATCTCAGTGACCGAATTTTTGATATTCTGGATCGTTACCGCTTTTTCAAATTCTGATCGGCTACCATCGGCCATGGCCTGCATGGTATAGACGGCCGGGCGGATCTTGGATGTCACATAGCCTATGTTGTCGTGCTTCACATTATTGATGGCACTGGCCACAGCACCGCAGTTTGAGTGTCCTTTGATCACGATCAGTTTGGTGCCTATCTTGGCACATGCCAGCTCCAGACTACCTATCACCTCGGGTGATACGATATTGCCTGCTATGCGTGTAGATAGTATATCTCCCAGGCCAGAGTCAAATATCAGCTCTGGTGAGGTGCGTGAGTCTATACATCCCAATACTACTGCCATAGGATGCTGCTGGTAGGCTGTAGCATCTATCTGCTGATGAAAGTACTTTGTGTTAATGCTTTTGCCCGCTACAAACCGGTCATTGCCAGTGCGCAAAATGTCCAGTACTCCGGCAGGAGTGAGTTGAGATTGCTTTTCCTTGTCCAGTACATTTACAAATTGTACCTGATCGGTCTGGATATATTGGTTTTTTAGTCCTAGCATATTGAGGTTGATCCTGCGCTCCGGCGCTATTACATTCTTGAAGTCACGCAGTAGCTCCTGCACATCGTGGTCTATATATTCGGTGTTACTGGCGTCTACCACCACCTTGCTATCCGGTGGTATGCTCCATAGGGTGTCCTTGATCGTAGCTTTATTCAGAAATGATACCTGGCTCGCGAGCTCTACATAGATCGTCTCATCCACATGTTTTACAGTGGCGAGGGTGAATGGCCTTTTGTAATTGCTCCGCAGGATAAAGAATATACTCACCGCCATACCGATCAGGATGCCTATGAGCAGGTCTGTGAAGACGATAGCAGTCACTGTCACGACAAAAGGTATGAACTGGTTCCAACCTTTGTCATACATTTCTTTGAATATGGAGAGCTTGGTCAGTTTGTATCCTGTCACCAGCAGTATGGCCGCGAGTGAGGCGAGCGGTATGGCATTCAGAAAAGGTGTCAGTACCAATATACTTATCAGTAGTAATATGCCATGCATGATGGCCGATGCCTTGCTTACAGCACCTGAGTACACATTCACGGAGCCGCGTACCACTACTGAGGTCACGGGTATGCCGCCTATCATGCCGGCTACCATATTGCCGATACCCTGGGCTATCAGCTCTCTATTGGGTGGCGATTGGCGTTTCTGAGTGTCCAGATTGTCTATTGCTTCCAGATTGAGCAGGGTTTCGATAGACGCTACTATAGCTATAGTGAGTGCGGCGAGCCAGACTTTGTGATTTGCTATAGCCGCCAGGTCTGGGAAATGTAGCACTTCGGACAATCTCTCAGGCGAGATAGCTGGCAGTTTTACCAGGTGATTTGGCGAGATAGCCAGGGCTGGCTGAAACATGCCAAACACATAGTTGAGCCCGATGCCGAGAAAAACAACGGCCAGCGAGGCGGGAAAGAATTTAAGTTTTTTCAGAGGGGTTTTGTCCCAATATATCAGTATCAGCATAGAGATAGTGCTGATGATGATAGAACCGGCAGAAAAGTATTTTGTGATAAGGAGAATGTCAGAGATCGTGTTTTCTCCATCTGCCTGCATGAAACTAAAGTCTCCCTCGGCATCCCGGTCAAAGCCTACGGCGTGAGGTATCTGCTTCATGATAAGGATAATGCCGATAGCCGCCAGCAGGCCTTTGATAATATTGGATGGAATATAATTGGCGATAAAGCCCGCACGCAGCAAGCCTAATGCCAGCTGTATGGCACCTGCTATAAGTACAGCCGTGAGAAACACTTCAAAACTGCCAAGGGATGTGATAGCAGCCAGTACTACAGCGGTGAGGCCGGCAGCAGGTCCGCTCACGCTAGTATGTGAGCCACTGATCAGGCCTACTATTATACCGCCTATGATACCGGATATCAGTCCGGATAGCAGGGGAGCACCAGAGGCCAGGGCTATGCCGAGGCACAGTGGTAGCGCTACGAGGAAGACTACAATAGATGACGGGATGTCATTCTTTATTTTAGAAAGCATAAAATTAAGTTTACAGGGTAAAGGAATAATGCAGCACAGGGTAATGCGCAATGTGATCAGCATGAGCCGGACGTCCATGCTTGTCTTTATCAGAAATAAAATGGTCGGTGACCCCTACACCTCGGGTGGGAGACAGGCAGACTCCAGATATGGATTGTCTATAGACAGACTGTGCGTAGTCACACTGGAGAATAAAGTCTGGTAAATGCCAGACGAAAACGCAAAAGCTGTATGGGCAAAATGGAACTGGTCAGCATACTCTTTGCTATTGGTTTCCTTGCCATATGTATCATCATCGTCTGATGAGGCATCATCTTTATCCGTATCATTCATAGAATACGCACTCTTCGCGGCTTTGGATACAGATGTATCCTTTACCATAGTGCCTATCAGCACCACGAAAAGCATTAGTATGGCTATGACTTTTTTCACCTGGTTAAAGATATAAAAAAACATCAGCCATCAACAAAATTAGTGCTGATGGCTAATATGTAGCTTGATATTAATCTTTGTTCACCACAGCTATCCCCAGCTCTACGAGCTGCTTAGGATCTACTATAGCAGGGGCGTCCATCATGAGGTCTTTGCCATTAGAGGCCTTAGGGAATGCCATGGAGTCGCGGATGGTCTCGCCACCTGTCATGAG
This sequence comes from uncultured Chitinophagaceae bacterium, assembly GCA_964571705.1. GTDB lineage: Bacteria > Bacteroidota > Bacteroidia > Chitinophagales > LD1 > UBA1941. Next base: position 6,312 of record CAZNDJ010000001.1, on the reverse strand, counting down.
CATGACCCAGCGGTCCAGGCCAAACGCACAGCCTCCATGCGGTGGTGCACCGTACTTGAAGGCATTCAGCATAAAGCCAAACTTATGATCTATCTCTTCCTCTGTCAGTCCCAGCTTGGCGAATACTCGGTTCTGCAGGTCGCGCTGATGGATACGGATAGAGCCGGACAGGATCTCACTGCCATTCATCACCATATCGTAGGTCTGTGCGCGTACCCGCAGCGGGTCACTGTCAAAGTACTGCAGGTCCTCAGGATGTGGCGAGCAGAATGGATGGTGTACAAAGTTGATCTCACCACTCTCTTCATCTTTCTCAAACAGCGGGAAGTCTACCACCCAGAATACGCTCCATGAGCCCGGCGCGATCCAGTTCTGGCGCTTGGCCAGCTCGAGGCGCAGGTCGCCGAGCGCCTTGCGCACCTTAGATACCTTCTCAGCTGCTATCAGGATCATATCACCCTTCTCAGCACCTGTAGCCTTGCCTATCTCGCGCAGCTGCTCCTCAGTGTAGAATTTATCTACTGATGACTTCACCGTACCGTCTTCATTAAATCTAATATTGACCAGTCCACTTAGTCCACGGTGTGTGGCTTTCACAAAGTCTGTCAGTTCGTCCAGTTGCTTGCGTGTGTAAGCTGCGCAGCCCTTTGCGTTCAGCGCAGCTACCAGGCCGCCCGATGCGAGTGTATTATTGAATACCGGAAACTCAGACTGCGGCAGGCTGTCATTCAGCTCTATGATCTTGCAGTCAAAGCGCAGGTCCGGCTTGTCAGAGCCATAGAGCCTCATGGCATCCGCAAAGGTGAGGCGCAGGAAGTCCGGCAGCTCTACACCATTGGTCTTGCGGAAGACATGCTTCACCATGCCTTCAAAGTTTTCGAAGATATCATTTTGCTCTACGAAGCTCATCTCGCAGTCCAGCTGGGTAAACTCCGGCTGGCGGTCACCACGGAAGTCCTCGTCACGGTAGCACTTTACTACCTGGTAGTAGCGGTCCATACCGGCCACCATCAGGAGCTGCTTGAGGATCTGCGGTGACTGTGGCAGCGCGTAGAATGAGCCATTGTGCAGGCGGGATGGTACCAGGAAGTCGCGCGCACCCTCCGGCGTAGACTTGATCAGGTTTGGTGTTTCTATCTCTATGAAGCCCTTATTGTCCAGGTACTCGCGCATGGCGCGGATCATAGTAGCACGGGTCACCAGCACATCTTTCAGCAGCGGGCGGCGTATATCCAGGTAGCGGTACTTCATACGCAGCTCTTCGCCTCCGTCGCTTTCATTTTCTATGGTGAAAGGCGGTGTCTCTGATTCATTCAGTATCGTGAGTGTATCAGCATAGATCTCTATCTCACCGGTAGGGATATTGGTATTCTTGGAGGTGCGTTCTACTACCTTGCCTGTGACCTGTATCACATACTCACGGCCGAGCTTGCGCGCCAGGTCGCAGAGGGCAGCATTGCTATCAGCATTGAGGGACAACTGGGTGATGCCATACCTGTCACGCAGGTCTATGAATACAAGGTGGCCGATGTCACGCACTCTCTGTACCCATCCCGCCAGGGTCACTGTCTCATTCACATTGCTGAGGCGTAGCTCTCCGCAAGTCTTTGTCCTGTACATATATTTTACCGTTTAGAGTGGGCGAAAGTAACTGAAAATAAGGTAATGTGCCAATGAGATATAAGTCACCACGCGATATGATACGTAGCATATAGCCTTTAGCCGCTTGTTGAAATTTACAAAGACATAATTTGCAGATATGCCGCCTAGTCTCAGATTTCATATATTTATGCTAAAGCCATACTATGAGCCATACTGCGAGCCAGCCTATAGACTACCTCTCTCCGGATATACCACCCTCACTGCCATGGGTCACCGCGCCGCTGGTGCGTGCTACCAATGAGACGCTACGCGGCTATGGTGCGCTGGTCTCAGACTATGAGGGATACCCCATAGAGATCGTACAGTGGCCTAAGCCTGATGGCCGCCCTGTGGATGCTGGTACCGGCGATCAGGCTGGTACTAAGAAAGGCATCTTTGAGTTCTGGCGCGAGGGGGACTACTTCTATGGCCGCAACAATGCGGTGAAGGATGAGTACCTGCTCGGCTGGGCGGTCAATCCCGGCGAGGCCAGCCGCACCATCATCCGCGAGCGGCCTGCACAGCGCATCCTGCTCTGGCATGCCAACTATCACCCTGATGGCGGCCAGCTATTCTATCCACTGGATGGTACCCCCTTCGTGACGCCGCTGGCGCTGCCGGGAGATGACGTGACACCGCAGAAGTTCGTGAACTTCTACTTTGACGGGTCTATGGGGCTGTATATCCATCCAGGCGTTTGGCATGAGGGCATCTTTCCGCTGGACCCTACGGCCCGCTTCTACGATATGCAGGGGAGTGTTCACGCTCGGGTGAGTGTCAATTTTCCGCAGGAGTTTGGGGTCTTTCTGGAGACGGAGCTGAGAGAGCCTTAATTGTTTTTCGACTGGGAGAGAAGTATCGGCAAAATGGAATCCTTATGATTCCATGGGATGAAATGCCCTCCGGTTTCAAATCGTTTTACGGTGATAATAGCATGAGACATAGCATTTTTTCAGATATTGAATATTTGCTATGTCTACGACCTGGTCGTCTATGGCGTGGCATAAATAGACGGGACAGTGGATGCGGTCCAAATGGTCGAGATAGTGGTACATTTCGGTCTTATACCACCACTCCTCCTCTGTGCATGGGCGCAGGGCACCGGGCATGAGGTAGCGGGTGAAGGGGCCGGTGAAGAAGCCGCGCCAGCTCTCGGCGGGCTCGGTCAGGGTGTCCATGGCGCCTGCGAGTAGCACCAAACCATCTATACTATCGGGCCGCTCAGCGGCAATGAGCGGTGCTAATGTGCCGCCGAGTGAGTGACCTACCAGATATATAGGCCTGCCATGACGGATGCCGTCTATCAGGGCAGCCACGATCTGGGCCTGATCCGGCAGATGCACGCCCTTACCAAAATCACTGTAGCCAAAGCCCGGCCTGTCTATAGAGATCATATGATAGCGGGACTGCAGGACTGTATCCATCAGATAGTCTCGAAAGGCATACCAGGAGCCCGGGCTGCCGTGGATAAAGACCATAGTGGGCAGCGTGTCACTACCGGTAGATACATAGTGGAGGTGATGCCCATGTATCAGTGCAGTGTGGGGCTGCAGTGAGAGGCCTTTGTTTTTGAACTCTGCGATGGCATCCTTATCACTCACGCGCATGTTCAATAGCAGGTATGGCAGGGGGAGTGCCGCCAGTACGATGAGCAGGACGATGTAGCGCTTCTTCACTCTTACAAGATACTACTTAAATGCCTTTGCCAGCTGCCGATGACGGTGGCGGAAGATGGCGGTGTAAATGGGTAAAAACAGATAACCTATCAGCGGTAACCGTGGAGAGAAATGGACTTCGTCTCTGACTATCACGCCGCCATCTGCGTCTGTGAGGGAGCGGGTGTGTTTCCAGTATCGGTGCGTGAGGGTGGTGGAGTTTTCGTAGAAGGCTTCGTTAGCTTCTATTTTATCGAAAGCCAAAGAATGCAGGTCTATAGGAAGAAAGCCGAAGAGCAATATCACACTGCGAAACAAGATCGTACCCATCGGTACCGTCTGACCTGCGAGGCTGGCCCGATCTGCGGGATAGGTCATACGGACGAAGGGCAGGAGTTCGTCATTCACATGCTGCATCTGAGTCACATGGCGCCAGAGAGTGGCACGGTCTGAGGGGATGAGGCTCTCAACGGTGTAAGTGAAGTCGGACATACTACTAAAGTCGGCTATGCGTTTCAGTTGTCAAAGTGCTTTCTTTGGGGAAACGTAATTTGAATACCTGATGGAAAAACTGATCCGATATGCTAAGGTGCTGGCGCTGTTGTCTTTTCTGATAGGTAGCGGTATCATGTTGACATACTTTTTGATACCAGATGGATCTGATCTGCTTTTGACCGGTTTTTATTTTACATACGGTATTTTTCTACTTAACCTCCTGATGGTATTGATACTGCTTGCCGTGCTGATATGGAACCGTTCTCAATGGAAAGAAGTATTGAAGACAATAGCCATCATGTGCCTCAATATACCTGTCGCAATTCTCTATGTCTGTTTAGTGTTTTATCTGCTGAATACTATGCGTATTACTTTTGTAAATGATCGGGAAGCAGTACTTACGAATATCAAGATAGATGGCTGCGAGCGTAAGCAGATCGATCGCCTGGAGCCAGGTGCGTCTGTGACGGAATGGATAGACATATCAGGTTCTTGCAGCATTGACCTGCAATATAAGATGGAGGGAAGAATCGTAGATGAGATATCAATAACTACTGTGTATAACGGTAACGGAGGGCAAATGACATATCACATCAACGGCAGTAAGCAGGCGCCGATATAGCTGTGGTACTGGCTCAAATCCCCCGGCTTGCGGCCACCCCCTTTATAAAGGAGGACTTTCAGCCATTGGGTTTTTATGGCAAAATGGAGCTACGATGCTTTGAGGATTTTCAGAATGATTGGGCCAGCAAAAAAGCCCGCTAATATTAGCGGGCTTGTATCTTAGTTCATGTTGACTTTTGTAGCTGCTTTCTCATCCGGTGCTTTGGCCAATGCTTCTATGTCTATCCCATTTTTCACGCGGGTGGACATGAGCGCATGCTCCAGCACTTCATCCATCGTTTTCACGAAGTGGAATTTGAGGCCCTTGATGTAGGACTTTTCTATTTCGTCTACGTGCTTGCGGTTGTTTTCGCCGATGATGATGTCTTTGATGCCGGCGCGTTTGGCGGCAAGGATCTTTTCCTTGATACCACCTACGGGCATTACTTTGCCGCGCAGCGTGATCTCACCTGTCATAGCGAGGAATGGCTTGACGCGGCGCTGTGTGAAGAGCGATGCGAGGGCGCTGAGTATGGTGATACCTGCGCTAGGGCCATCTTTGGGCACGGCACCCTCGGGGAAGTGGAGGTGTACATTCACACGGCTAAAGAGGTCAGGATTGATGCCGTACTTCTGTGCATTTGCCTTGAGGAAGGTCATGGCGGTGATGGCCGATTCCTTCATCACTTCACCAAGATTGCCGGTGAGTGTGAGAGCGCCGGAGCCTTTGCTCATTGTAGCCTCTATAAAGAGGATGTCGCCACCTACCGGAGTCCATGCGAGGCCTACGGCTACGCCGGGGATATTTTCCTCGGTATAGATGCTCTTGTCAAATTTCTCCGGGCCGAGTATTTCTTTTACTTCTTCTATCGAGATATTGCGGTCATAAGCGTCCTCTATCGCGATGTGTTTGGCTATGCGACGCATGACGGCAGCGATGACGCGGTCTAGTTCGCGCACGCCGCTTTCTTTGGTGTACTCTTCTATGATCACTTCGAGCACTTTGTCAGAGAGCGTTACGTCCTTGGCTTTCAGGCCGTGATTGGCCAGCTGGCGTGGTACGAGGTGCTTCTTGGCTATCTGCACTTTCTCCTCTATAGAGTAGCCCTCCAGCGGTATGATCTCCATACGGTCGCGGAGTGCGGGCTGGATGGTATTCAGAGAGTTGGCAGTAGCGATGAAAAGCACTTTGGACAGGTCATACTCCAGCTCCAGATAGTTGTCATAGAAGGAGGAGTTCTGCTCCGGGTCCAGTACCTCCAGCAGGGCGGAGGATGGATCGCCTTTATAGTCTGCGCCGATCTTGTCTATCTCATCGAGGATAGTCACAGGATTGCTAGAGCCTGCTTTCTTCAGCGACTGTACCACACGGCCCGGCATCGCGCCGATATAGGTCTTGCGATGGCCGCGGATCTCGGCCTCATCGTGCAGGCCACCCAGGCTGATACGCACATACTTCCTGTTCAGCGCCTTGGCTATGGATTGGCCGAGAGAGGTCTTGCCCACGCCCGGAGGACCTACGAGGCAGAGGATAGGCGACTTCATATCGCCCTTCAGTTTCAGCACGGCGAGATACTCGATGATGCGGTCTTTGACTTTGTCTATACCATAATGATCCTTGTCCAGTATCTGGCGTGCTTTCTTCAGGTCAAAGCTATCAATCGTGTAGACACCCCACGGCAGGTCGAGCACCAGCTCCACATAGTTCATCACTACAGAGTACTCTGCGGCAGCGGGATTCATGCGCTGGAGCTTTTCGAGTTCTTTGTCCGTCGCGAGTTTTACATTCTCGGGCAGGGTGAGCTTGGCAGCCTTGTCACGCAGGCGCTGAATGTCCTTGTCCGGACTATTCATACCCAGCTCCTCCTGTATGGTGCGGAGCTGCTGATTCAGAAAATACTCGCGTTGCTGCTTGTCT